>NZ_JBFRCU010000071.1:0-41074 GCF_052113205.1 Inquilinus sp. YAF38
GGCCGGCTGCGCGCCGCCTATGAGTTCGCCTTCGCCGACTGGTACATCCGGCCCTATGGCGACCTCGACGTGGTCTACACCGACCTGCCCGGCTTCGAGGAGAAGGGCGACGACCTGTACGCGCTGGACGTCCGCGGCAGCAGCAAGACCAGCGTGGCGCTGTCGCCGATGGTGGAGTTCGGCGGCCGGCTGGACCTGGATCCGGAGACCGCGCTGCGGGCCTATGTCGCCTTCGGCATGAGCTACCTGCCGGACAACAGCCGGACGATCCATTCCAGCTTCGCCGGGGCGTCCTCGGCCAACGGCACCTTCAGCGACCAGATCGACTCGCCGGAGGTGCTGGGCCGGATCGATGTCGGGCTGCAGCTGTTCCGGGCCGGCGACTTCGAGCTGAAGGGCGAATACACCGCCGATCTCGGCGGCGAGTTCCTCAGCCAGTCCGCCAGCGCAAGAGCCGCCTACCACTTCTGACGGCGAAGACCATCAGCGAGCCGGGCCGCGGGGAGACCTGCGGCCCGGTCGTCGAATGACGAAACCTATCCCCCGGTATGGCTCGTCCTCTCCGTCGACCCAATCGACCGCGAACATGCCTCGCCGTAGCGTCGCCCATGTCGGGGTAAGGCGTTCAGCAGGAGGCGAGCATGTACCTGGACAAGACACCCGGTGCGCCGGGGCCTGACGAGCTGGTGCTGTCGCGCTACGCGCTGCAGGTCGGCGAGATCGACGTCATGGTGGTCAGCGACGGGGTGATATCGATCTCGGCCGAGGCGATGGCCACCAACGCCGATCCGGCCGTCCGGTCGGCCTGGCTGCGCGAGCGGCTGCAGACCGAGGTGATGGATTGGGCGCTGAACGAGGTCGTGGTCCGGAGCGGCGACCGGACCATCCTCATCGATTCCGGGCTGGGAATGGAGGCCCCGAACTTCCCGCGGACCGGGCGGTGGTCGTCGCGGCTGGAGGCCGCCGGCGTCGACCTGGCATCCGTGACCGACGTGGTGCTGACCCATATGCATTTCGACCATGTCGGCGGGCTGCTCGTCGACGGGGTTCAGGACCAGCTGCGGCCGGACGTCCGGATCCACGCATCGGCCGCCGAGGCCGGGTTCTGGGAGGCGCCCGATTTCTCCCGCACCGCCATGCCCGGGCCGCTGCAGGAGATGATCCGGTCGGCCGCCAAGCGGTTCCTGGCCCAGTACGGCGGCAAGCTGCAGACCTTCGAGACGGATCATGAGGTGGCGCCGGGGGTGGTGGTCACCCGCACCGGCGGCCACACGCCCGGGCACAGCATGGTCCGCCTGGCCTCCGGCGGCGATCGCCTGACCTTCGTCGGCGACGCCATACTCCCGCACGGCTTCGAGCACCTCGAGTGGCATAACGGCTTCGAACACGACCCCGAGGAGGCGGTCCGCGTCCGGGCCCGGCTTCTGCGGGAGCTGGCGGCGACCGGCGAACCGATCCTGGCCACGCACCTGTCGTTCCCGTCGGTCTGCCGGGTGGCGGCCGTCGGCGCGGGCTATCGCTGGGTGCCGGCCTTGTGGAATTACTGACCCTTATCGGGTCAGGGCATCGGATCCCGGTGTCGCCTCACACCAGCGCCTGCACGATGGTGTCGCTGGGATGGATGCCGATCAGCTCGAGCCGGCCGGTGCCGGTGTTCTCGAAGCGGTGCGGCACGTTGGCGGCGGCGACGACGATGTCGCCCGGATAGCCCTTCGTGGTCTCGCCGCCGACGGTGAACTCGGCCTCGCCCGCCCGGACGATCCAGGTCTCGGGATAGGGGTGCACATGCAGCGTCGATCCCTGGCCCGGCGCGGCGTCGACCAGGAAGCACGACACCGCGCTGCCGAACTCGCGGCCCTCGAAACGGACCGTCCGGCTCTGGCCCGGCTGCGGCTCCCGGTGGCGACGGACCTGGAACATCTCCGATCTCCCCTGCGTGCCGCCGATGGCGGCGAAGTATCTTCACGAGAAGATATATGGTCGAGTTATCTTCTCGTCAAGATATCTTGGCGGGCTGCGGCGCAGGGCGTATGTGTGGGCTGCAACACCTTTCCAGAACGCCCGCCCTATCCCCCTGCCGTCATTCCCCCGAAAGCGGGAATCTCTGTCCGGTGAAGCTGTCGAGAGATCCCCGCTTTCGCGGGGATGACGGGGCGGGGATTCTGAAAGGCCTCGCCTGCGGGATCGACGAATGAGAACAGGGATGACGGACGCCGACGGAACCGCGGACCATGTCGACCGGCTGCGTCGGCAATGGGCACGAGAGCTGCCCGACCTGGACACCGAACCGATGACGATCCTGGGGCGGGCCTACCGGCTGTCGAACCTGGTGCGCCCCAGCATCGAGGCGACCTTCGCCGGCTTCGGCCTGGACCGCGGCGAGTTCGACGTGATCGGCACCCTGCGCCGGTCCGGGCCGCCCTATCGGCTGACGCCGACCGAGCTGTACACCGCGCTGATGATGTCGTCGGGCGGGCTGACTCACCGGCTGGACCGGCTGGAGAAGGCGGGGCTGATCCGGCGCGAGAAGTCGCCGCAGGACGGGCGCAGCGTGCTGGTGGTGCTGACTGAGGACGGCGCGGCGCGGGCCGAGGCGGCGTTCCGCGCCGACATGGCGAATGAGGCCGCCGCCTTGCAGGCCCTGGACCCGCAGGAGCGCGCGGCGCTGGCGGCCCTGCTGCGCAAGCTGATCGCCGGCATCGAATCCGATCCGGCGCGCGGCGGAGGCCCGGGCTGACCGCAGATGCCGGCGACATCCTTGGTTATGCGCTGACGGGTCTCTCCTGTAAGCTGCCCTGAGTCTGGGATTTTCAACAAAAACTCCGCAATCTCGGGGAGGCAGCCTTGGCGAACTATTTCTTCACCGTGGACGGGCCGGAGGTGGGTTCGGTCGGCCCGGGCGAGCAGGCCGTCGTCGGCAACCTCGCCTTCTTCGACACCACCGACACCGTGACCGGCGCGTCGGGCGCGCTCCTCGGCTTCGCGATCGCCGGGGACGTCGTCCTGAACCTGAACGGCTATGCCGGCATCACCGGCTTCGCCACCGTCTCGCCGCAGAGCTTCGGCGGCACGATCAACCTGACGATCGGGCAGGATTTCTACATCGGCAACGCCTCCGGCGGGCTGCTGACCGTCCTCGCCCTCGCGGATGTCCAGGTGATCCTCAACGCCAGTGCGCTCAACTCCGCCAGCGCGGTGCTGCTGCGGTCCTTCGCAGGCACGGCCGATATCCTGATCGGGGGGGACGGCAACGACAACCTCGCGGGCGCGGGCGGCGCCGACCAGTTGAACGGCGGCGCCGGCATCGACGTCGCGCGCTACGACCTGTCGCCGGGCGCCGTGACGGTCGATCTGGCCGCCGGCACGGGCACCGGCAGCGACGCCCAGGGCGACACCCTCAGCAGCATCGAGGGTGCCGCGGGATCGGCCTTCAACGACCGGCTGCTCGGCGGTGCCGGCACCAATTACCTGGTTGGCCTCGACGGCGACGATGTGCTGCGCGGCGGCGCCGGGGCCGATGCCCTGGACGGCGGCGCCGGCATCGACCAGGCGAACTACCAGGGCTCGAGCGTCGGGGTGTTCGTCGACCTGCTGAACGGCGTGTACCTCAACGGCGACGCCAACGGCGACCAGCTGACCGGAATCGAGAACGTCTACGGCTCCAGCCACGACGACATCCTCTCCGGCAACGCCTTCCGCAACGTCATCGGCGGCGAGGCCGGCAACGACGTGATCGCGGGCAATGCCGGCGACGACTCGCTGGCCGGCGAGACCGGCGACGACCAGGTCAACGGCGGCGACGGCAACGACCGGGTCGTCGGCGGCGCCGGGGTCGACATCCTGCACGGCGGCGCCGGCAATGATTCGATCGATGCCGGGACCGAGACCGACCAGAGCTTCGGCGATGCCGGCAATGACAGCCTCGTCGGCGGCGCCGGCGACGACACGCTCGATGGCGGCGACGACAACGACATTCTCGAGGGCGGGGCCGGGGCCGACACCCTGACCGGCGGCGCCGGCATCGACACGGCCAGCTATGTCGCCTCGGCCGCCGGCGTGACCCTGGCGATCGGCAGCACCTCCACCGGCGGCGATGCGGCGGGCGACATCCTGCTGCAGATCGAACAGGTGATAGGCTCGGCCTTCGTCGACGTGATCACCGGCGATGCCGCCGCCAACACGCTGTGGGGCATGGCCGGCGACGACGTGCTGACCGGAGGCGGCGGCGCCGATGTGCTGAAGGGCGGCGCCGGCAACGACCACTTCTCCTATGCCGCGACCGGCGACAGCACCGTCGCGGCCGCCGGCCGGGACACGATCCTCGACTTCAGCATCGGCGACCTGATCAACCTGGCGCTGATCGACGCCGACGGCAATGGCGAGAACGGCGACACCGCCTTCACCTTCGGCACCGGCGCCTTCACCGGGGCGGGGCAGGTCCGGGTGCTGGCCTTCGCCGGCGGCCGCTACGGCGTCTATCTGGAGACCACCGGCAACCATGTCGAGGACGCGCTGATCACCGTCTATTCCGACCACGCTTTGACTGCGGCGGATTTCGTCCTGTAGCCGGGCGCGGCCCGGACGCTTGCGGCGTCCGGGCCGATCGCGCCGGCATCGGATCGATTCGAGTCCGGAAAATTCGAAACAAAATTGAGATTTCATCTCGAAAGTCCGCCGAGATCCCAGACTTCCGGCTTGATCTGGCAGAAGTCGCAGTCCTCGCGTTGACAATCTCTTCCGCCGCGTCCTAGCGTCCGCCCCCCGCGGGTCACCGCGGCACAATAAAAACAATGCCCAAGAACAAGCGCGGAAGAAACAGTGACCAAGATCACCCCGCCGGCCTTCAGGGCCGCCCGCGGCCCTGCCGCCGACAAGCGAGCCTGGCTCGACTCCCATGAACACGGCTATCACAAGGGCCTGAAATCCCGGCAGGTGCAGATGATCGCCATCGGCGGCGCCATCGGCACCGGGCTGTTCCTCGGCGCCGGCGGCCGGCTGCAGCTGGCCGGCCCGGCCCTGGCGCTGGTCTACCTGGTCTGCGGCTTCTTCTCCTTCCTGATCCTGCGGGCGCTGGGCGAGCTGGTGATGCACCGCCCGACCTCCGGCAGCTTCGTCTCCTATGCCCGCGAGTTCCTGGGCGAGCAGGCGTCCTTCGTCGCCGGCTGGATGTTCTTCCTGAACTGGGCGATGACCGGCATCGTCGATATCACCGCCGTGGCCCTGTACATGAAGTACTGGCCGATGTTCGGCGACGTGCCGCAATGGCTGTTCGCGCTGGCGGCGCTGGGCGTCGTCACGGTGATGAACCTGGTCGGCGTCAAATGGTTCGGCGAGATGGAGTTCTGGTTCTCGCTGATCAAGGTGGCGGCGCTGGTGCTGTTCCTGATCATCGGCACCCTGATCCTGGGCAGCGGCATGGAGGTGGCCGGCCACGCGCCCGGGCTGCAGCTGGTCTCCGACAATGGCGGCATCTTCCCGCACGGCCTGCTGCCCGCCGTGGTGATCGTCCAGGGCGTGGTCTTCGCCTATGCCGGGATCGAGCTGATCGGCACCGCCGCCGGCGAGACCGAGGACGCGCGCAAGATCCTGCCGCGGGCGATCAACAGCGTGATCTGGCGCATCGCGCTGTTCTATGTCGGCTCGGTCGTCCTCTTGGTGCTGCTGCTGCCCTGGACCGCGTACCAGGCCGGCACCAGCCCCTTCGTCACCTTCTTCGGCGCGCTGGGCGTGCCCGGCATCGGCACGATCATGAACATCGTGGTGCTGACCGCGGCGCTATCCAGCCTGAACTCCGGCCTCTACTCCACCGGGCGGGTGCTGCGGTCGCTGGCGATGGGCGGGTCGGCGCCCGAGCTGCTCTCGCGGATGAACGCGCGCAAGGTGCCCTATGCCGGCATCCTGGTGACGGTCGCGATCTACGCCGTCGGCGTGGTGCTGAACTACGTGGTGCCGTCGCAGGTGTTCGAGATCGTGCTGAACATCGCCTCGCTGGGCATCATCAGCACCTGGGCCTTCATCCTGGTCTGCCAGCTGGCGCTGCGCCGGGCGATCCGGCGGGGCGAGGCCGATCCGGTGTCGTTCCGCATGCCGGGGGCGCCGGTCAGCAGCTGGATCACCCTTCTGTTCCTGCTGGGCGTGCTGGTGCTGATGGCGCTGGACTACCCGGTCGGGTCGCTGACCGTGGCGGCGCTGCCGCTGATCGGCCTCGGCCTGCTGGTCGGCTGGATGCTGGCACGGAAGAAGGTGCTGGCGCTGCGGCCCGACAGCCCGATGGCGGAGCACGAGCCGCTGGTGCCGCAGCCCGACGGCCTTTCCTGAGCCGGTTTGCGCGTCTTGCATGACCGGGATCCGATGGGGGCTTGACCTTCCAGCTTCTGGAAGCCCCATCTCCCGGTCATGACCACGACATCGACCGTCCGACTGGACATCACCGGCATGACCTGCGCCGCCTGCGCGACCCGGGTCGAGCGCGCCCTGTCCCGCACGCCCGGCGTGCTGCAGGCCACCGTCAACCTGGCGCTGGAGCGGGCGGACATCGCCGTCGCCCCGGACGGGCCGGACCGCGCCGCGCTGGCCGAGACGGTGCGCGGCGCCGGCTATGAGGTGCGCGCGCCGGCCGCCGTCACCGAGGAGACGGAGGGCCGGCCCTGGATCGAGACCGCGACTTTGGCCGCGGCGATCCTGCTGACCCTGCCCCTAGTGCTGAACATGGTGGCGATGGCGCTGGGCCTGCCCTGGCACCTGTCGCCGATCACCGAGCTGGTGCTGGCGACGCCGGTGCAATTCTGGGCCGGCGCCCGCTTCTACCGCGGCGCCTGGGCCTCGCTGCGCCACCGCAGCCCGGGCATGGACGTGCTGGTCGCGCTCGGCACCAGCGCCGCCTGGGGCTACAGCGCGGTGCAGGTGGCGTTGCATGGCGGCATGGCGATGGGCCATCTGTATTTCGAGGCCGCCGCCGTGGTGATCACGCTGGTGCTGCTGGGCAAGCGGCTGGAGGCGCGGGCCAAGCGCGGCGCCGGCGCCGCGCTGCGCGCGCTGATGGCGCTGCGGCCGGAAACGGCGCGGGTGCTGACCGCGGACGGCCCGGTCGAGCGGCCGGTGGCCGACCTTGCGCCTGGGGACCGCATCCTGGTCCGCCCCGGCGAGCGTTTCCCGGTCGACGCCCGGGTCGAGGCGGGCGAGAGCGAGGTCGACGAATCGCTGGTGACCGGAGAGAGCCTGCCGGTGGCCAAGCGGCCGGGCGACATGGTCGCCGCCGGCGCCCTGAACGGCACCGGCGCCCTGACCCTGGAGGCGACGGCGGTGGGCGAGGATTCGACCATCGCCCGGATCGTCCGGCTGGTCGAGGCGGCGCAGTCCGGCAAGGCGCCGATCCAGAAGCTGGTCGACCGCATCAGCGCCGTGTTCGTGCCGATCGTGCTGGCGCTCGCGATCCTGACCTTCGCCGGCTGGCTGGTGGCCGGCGGCAGCCTGGACCAGGCGCTGGGCGCCGCCGTGGCGGTGCTGGTGATCGCCTGCCCCTGCGCCATGGGGCTGGCGACGCCGGCCGCGATCGTCACCGGCACCGGCGCCGCGGCCCGCGCCGGCATCCTGATCCGCGACATCGAGACGATCGAACGGGCGCCGCGGATCGACACCGTGGTGTTCGACAAGACCGGCACCCTGACCGAGGGCCGGCCCGCAGTGACCGAGGTGATCGGCGGCGACGTCGATGCCCTGCTGGCCCTGGCCGCCGCGGTGCAGGCCGGCAGCGAGCATCCCCTGGCCCGGGCGGTCGAGGCCGAGGCGGCCCGGCGCGGCCTGTCGGTTCCCGCGGCGTCCGGCATCACGGCCCGGCCAGGCCGCGGCGTCGTCGGCACGGTCGACGACACCAGCGTCGCCATCGGAAATGCCGCGCTGATGCGGGAGATCCAGGCGGTCCTGCCCGAGGCGCTGGCGCAGGCGATCGGCGGGCATGAGGCCGCCGGCCGCACCGCCATGCTGGTCGCGGCGGGGGGCGAGGTGCGCGGCGCCATCGCCGTGGCCGACCCGCTGAAGCCCGGCGCGGCCGAGGCGGTGGCGAGGCTGGTCGCGGCGGGCATCGCCGTGCGGATGCTGAGCGGCGACGCCCGCGCCGTGGCCGACAGCGTCGCGGGCCGGATCGGCATCACCGCGGTCGACGCCCCGGTGCGGCCGGAGGAGAAGGCCGGCGCCGTGGCCCGGCTGCGCGCCGGCGGCGCCCGGGTGGCGATGGTCGGCGACGGCATCAACGACGCCCCGGCCCTGGCCGAGGCCGATCTGGGCATCGCCATGGGCGGCGGCGCCGACGTGGCGCTGGAGGCGGCGGCGATCACGCTGATGCGGCCGGACCCGCGGCTGGTGGCCGATGCGCTGGCGATCAGCCAGGCGACCTGGAACAAGGTGCGGCAGAACTTGTTCTGGGCCTTTGCGTACAACGTGATCGGGCTGCCGCTGGCGGCGCTGGGCCTGCTCAATCCGGCGCTCGCCGGCGCGGCGATGGCGCTGAGCAGCATCAGCGTCGTCGCCAACGCGCTGCTGCTGCGGCGCTGGCGACCGCGGGGGTAGGGCGCGGGGCCGCATCGGGCACTTGCGTAGCGGGCGTCCGATGCGCTCCACTGCAAGGGCGAGGGAGAGGCGACGGCGATGAATATCGGCGAGGCGGCGCGGCATTCGGGCCTGCCGGCGAAGACCATCCGCTACTATGAGGAGATCGGGCTGGTCCGGCCGGATCGGCGCGACAACAACTATCGCGACTACGGCGCCCATGCGCTGGAAGTGCTGCGCTTCCTGCGCCGGTCGCGCGAATTCGGCTTCACCATCGAGCAGTGCCGCGCCCTGCTGACCCTGTACGAGGACCCGACGCGCTGCTCGTCCCAGGTGAAGGAGCTGGCCTCGACCCGCATCGTCGAGATCAACGACAAGATCCGCGAGCTGGAGGCGCTGCGCGAGAGCCTGGGCACGCTGGTGCATCAATGCCCCGGCGGCCGTGACCCCGACTGCCCGATCATCGACGAGCTGGCCGGCGCCCCGCCGCGCCGCGAAGCCCTCGCCGCGATGCGATGATCGGAAGCCCGCATTTCTCAAACCCCTTAGGCCCTGCGCCGTTGTCCCATGCCGGCAGGGCAGGAGCCGCGCGCCGCGCGATGCGGCACATCGGGCAAGCGCGGCGACGTACCCTGCCGGCATGGGACGACGGCCCGGAGGGTCGCCTTGCGGCGGCCGCCTGCGGGCGCGGGCCACTCGACCGTATGACCCGATACGCTCTTCGTGGCCCGCGCCCTCATTCGACTCCCCGCAAGGCGACGCAGGGCCTAAGGGGTTTGAGAAATGCGGGCTATTAGGGCGCTGTTCCTGGTCAATCCGAAGGCCAGCCGGGCCGAGACCGGCCTCGATGCCGTGATCAGGACCCTGATCGAGGGCGGGGTCGAGCCGGTTCGGCCGCTGAACGACGATGTCGACACGCTGATCCGGCGCCACGCCGCCGCGGTCGAATGCGTCATCATCGGCGGCGGCGACGGCACGCTGAACCGCGCCGCGCCGGCGCTGATGGAGACCGGGCTGCCGCTCGGCATCCTGCCGCTGGGCACCGCCAACGACCTGGCCCGGACCCTGGAGCTGCCGACCGACCCGGTGGAGGCGGCGCGGGTCATCGTCGACGGCCGGATGCGTGCCATCGACCTGGGCGAGGTCAACGGCCGGCCCTTCTTCAACGTCGCCAGCCTGGGCATGAGCGTCGACCTGGCGAAGTCGCTGGACGGCGGCACCAAGAAGCGCTGGGGCCGCTTCGGCTATATCCTCGCCGCGCTGCGGCTGGTGCGGCGGCTGGAGCGCTTCACCGCCGAGATCCGCATCGATGACGGGCGGGTGATCCGCGGCAAGAGCATCCAGATCGCGGTCGGCAACGGGCGCTTCTACGGCGGCGGCATGGCCATCGCCGAGGATGCGGCGCCGGATGACGGCATGCTGGACGTCTATTCGATCGAGGTCGACCACTGGCTGTGGCTGGCGCTGATGTACCCGTCCTTCCGCGCCGGGCGGCACGGCCGCTGGGACGAGGTGCATGCCTTCCGCTGCCGGTCGGTCGAGATCCGCACCCGCCGGCCGCGCGACGTCAACACCGACGGCGAGGTGACGACCCACACCCCGGCCAAGTTCCGGGTGCTGCCGAAGGCGGTGCGGGTGTTCAGTCCCCCGTTCGATCCCCGGCCGGCACCGCCCGCCGCCGGCTGACCGCGACCAGCCACAGGCTGCCCAGGACAGCCGCGACCAGCGACCCGGCCAGCACGCCCATCTTGGTCGCCGCCTGCAATCCGGGATCCTCGAAGGCCAGCGAGCCGATGAACAGGCTCATGGTGAAGCCGATCCCGGCCAGCACCGAGACGCCGGCGAGCTGGGCCGTGGTCGCCCCGGCCGGCAGGGCCGCGAAGCCGAGGCGGATCGACGCCCAGGCGGCGACGCCGACGCCGAGCGACTTGCCGACCACCAGCCCGGCGGCGATGCCGAACGGCACCGGCTCGAGAAAGCTCGCCAGGCTGGCGCCGGCGAAGGACACGCCGGCATTGGCGAAGCCGAAGATCGGCACCACCAGGAAGGCGACGAAGTCGTGCAGGCTGTGCTCGAGCCGCAGCAGCGGCGGCTCGTCCTCGTCCTCCGCGGTGCGGTCGAGCGGCACCAGGAAGGCCAGCACCACCCCGGCCAGCGTGGCGTGCAGGCCGGATTTCAGCACGAACAGCCAGACCACGGCGCCGACCACCATATAGGGCCACAGCGCCTGCACCCGCAGCCAGTTGAACAGGCACAACAGGGCGATTCCGGCGACGGCCCAGGTGAGGTACGGCAGCGAGATGTCGCCGGTGTAGAACAGGGCGATGATCACCACCGCGGCGACGTCGTCGATGATCGCCAGCGCGGTCAGGAACACCTTCAGCGACACCGGCACCCGGCTGCCCAGCAGCGACAGCACGCCGAGGGCGAAGGCGATGTCGGTGGCGGCCGGGATCGCCCAGCCGCGCAGCGCCGTCGGGTCGCCGACATTGATCACGGCATAGATCAGCGCCGGCAGCACCACGCCGCCGACCGCGGCGATGCCGGGCAGCATCAGCGTCTCGCGCGACGACAGCTCGCCCTGCAGGATCTCGCGCTTGATCTCCAGCCCGACCAGCAGGAAGAACACCGCCATCAGCCCGTCATTGACCCAGTGCAGCAGCGTCTTCTCCAGCGCCAGGTCGCCGAAGCGCAGGCCGATCGGCAGGTGCAGCAGCGAGTCGTAGGCACCGGCCAGCGGCGAGTTGGCGGCGATCAGCGCCAGCACCGCCACCACCATCAGCACGATGCCGCCCGCCGCCTCGACCTCGAGGAAGGAGCGGATCGCCGAGATCGGCTTGCGGACCAGCCACGTCTTCACGGTCTCGGGCATCGGCTCCTGTCCGGCGTCGTGTCGAGGACGCCAAGTTGGGCGATTGGCGGGGCGGGCTCAACCGGAATCGGGATACGGCCGGTCGCGAGCGACGCCGAGCGCCTGCCGAGAACCTGGAATGGCCGTGCGGCCTGTCGGGAGGTCGGCAAGCTGCTCGCGGCCTGAACGGCCGCTTGGTCCGCTTTGCTGACGTTCGGAGGCCGTTCGAACTGCTCCGAACCGGACATTGTCGGTCTCAGCAACAGCTTCCGAAACCGGACCTCAGGACCTTCGCCGGCCTTCGAGCTGCCCGGAGCTATGTCGCCTCTCCAACCTCCCCACAACTAGGCGGCCGCCAGCGATCAGACTTTACCTTGAAAAATCTGATGTCATATTATATATATGACGTGATGGATAACGCAGATACCCCAACGGCGAGACAAGTTAAGGCAGGGCGCGCACTACTGGCGTGGACCCAAAATGACCTTGCGCGCGCAGCTGGGATAGCTACGTCGACACTGGCAGATT
Source organism: Inquilinus sp. YAF38 (assembly GCF_052113205.1). NCBI lineage: Bacteria > Pseudomonadati > Pseudomonadota > Alphaproteobacteria > Rhodospirillales > Rhodospirillaceae > Inquilinus > Inquilinus sp. YAF38. The sequence goes on from NZ_JBFRCU010000071.1 coordinate 11,924, forward strand.
TCGAGCGCGGGCAGCGAGTGCCGGTCGCGAACAACGTCCTGGCCATCAAAGCGGCACTCGAAACAAAGGGGATAAAGTTTCTCGCCGGCGGTGCGGTCACTGGTCCGATCGATCGGAAAATTGTCGCGCCTGCCGCCGGCGGCCAGACGTTGCGGTGGGTCACTGCGGAGGATCTTTCGCAATGGGCAGCTCGGCGCGATGGACCTGCGGCTTTACCTGAATTGATCAGCCGGCTGATCGTGATAAGCTGCGGCCCCGTCGCTCTGCGCTTTCCCGCCGATGAGAGCATCCAGCACGCAGGTTGGGATGGCTTCTGCGAAACGAGCATCGCGACCGCCTTCGTACCGCAAGGGCGCTCGGTCTGGGAACTCGGCGCGCAACGTCAGCGAATCGAGCGGAAGGCCGAGGAAGATTACCGCAAGCGGTCGGAGCGATCGTTGGGAGTCGATCCGGCGGAGACAACTTACGTGTTTGTGACCCCGCATCGCTGGCCGCATAAGGACGAGTGGGCGGCGGCAAAACGAGCCGAAGGCGTCTGGAAGGACGTCCGGGTGCTTGACGGTGATTCGCTCGTCCACTGGCTCGAGCTTCACGCCGGCGTCGCTGAGTGGTTTGCGGTGCGAACCGGCCGGCGGCCGAATGGCTTGCGCAATCTGACGGAGGTATGGCGGGAATGGTCGCTGGCGACGACGCCGGCGCTCAGCACCGAGCTTGTCTGTGCCGATCGCGATGACGAGGCCGTCAGGCTGCTGCGCTGGCTGAATGCCGAACCGTCAATTATGGCAGTGCAAGCCGAGGCCGTCGACGAGGCTGTCGCCTTTCTCTACGCCGCAGTCGACCCGCTGCCCGATCCCGACCGGCTCTATTGGCTGAGCAGGATCGTCGTTGCGGATAGCGAGGCCGTTGCGCGAGAGATCTCCCGGCTTAGCGCCAAGCTAGTGGTCGTTCTCACTAGCGGCGACCCTGGTCTGGCCGGCCTGCTTGCCCAGGAAGGCCATCACGTCTTCGCTGCCTTCGGGTCCGATGTCGGCACGCCGGCCAATGTGATGCGCTTGCCCCGCGCTTGGCGCCATACGATCGAGACCATTTTGGATGAGGCGGGTGTCGAGCAGATGGAAGCGCGGCGTCTCGCCAGGGATGCAGGCCGAAGCCTTGCTGTCCTGCGCCGCTTGATGCCCGCCGCTCCGACACAGCGCCCGGCCTGGGCGCAGGCGCCGATATCGACAGCTCTGCTGGGCGCCATGCTGGCAGGGGCATGGGATCGCGCCTATCCGGTCGACCGAGCGATCTTGTCCCGGCTCTGCTGCGCTTCCTATGACGAAGCCGAGGCGATCCTTGCGCCGTTCGCCGCGAAGTTAGACGGACCGCTTCGTCGATCCGGTTCGGTATGGAAGCTGACGTCACTGCGTGACGCCTGGTTTTTGCTGGCGGGACAGTTGACGATTGCACAGATCGACCTGCTGATCGTCAGCTTCCTCGAAGTGCTGGGCGAGGCCAACCAAGCCTATGACGATCGTGACCGCCGCTGGAAGCTGGACCGGAGCCCCCCGAAGCACGCCTCGCCCAACCTTCGGCGCGGCCTGAGCGAAGCGCTTATTGCACTCAGCGTCTACAGCGATCGTGCGGCCGGCATTCCCGACGCGCACTATCGTACTCCGAGCGCGGTCAAGAAGCTCTTGGATGGCGCAAACGAGCGTCTGTGGTGGTCGCTCTCCCACGATTTCCGGCGTCTGGCGGAAGCGGCACCCGACCCATTCCTGGAAGCGATTGAACAGGCCCTCGCGGCCGATCCCTGTCCTATGTCGTCGCTGTTTCGTAGCGACGAAGGTTTCTTGCACGACACGGAATATCTGGCCGACCTGCTCTGGGCGTTGGAGATCTTGTGCTGGAGCGCCGACTATGTCGGTCGTGCCACGCTGATCCTAGCGCGCCTCGCGGCGATTGATCCGGGCGGCAAGATGAGCAATCGACCGAAGGAAACGCTCGCACGCATCTTTCTGCCTTGGCGACCGCAGACCTTCGCGACCGCCGCCGAGCGCATCCAGCTGATCGACCGAATCCTCGTCAACCTTCCCGAGGTTGGTTGGAACTTGCTGCACGCAATCGCGCCGACCGGACGGGGCGTAACCCGTCCCACATCCAAGCCCCTCTGGCGCGACTTTTCGACCGACGAACCCGAGGCACTGACCAACCGGTCACTGCATCATATGTACGGTGCGATTGGCGATCGGCTGCTCGATACCGCCGGCGCGGATGGCGACCGTTGGGCTGTCGTGCTCGACCATTGGCCCAGTTTCGATCCAACTTGGCGAGAGCGCGCGTACGAGCGGCTGGTGGCGGCGGCCCCGACCTTTCCCGAGGGACAGCGCTTGTCGTTCCGGGAGACGTTGCGATCGTTCATCGCCAAGCACGCCGGATTTCCGACAGCCGAGTGGTCACTCAAGGATGATGAGTTGGCACCGCTACGCTCGATTTTCGAAGCACTGGAGCCGACGTCGGCTTCGCTACGGAATGCTTGGTTGTTTGGTCAAGAATCCCTTCGGTTCGACGCCACGTTGGGTTGGCAGGAACAGGCTGACCGCCTCGAGACGGCTCAGATTGCTGCCTTTGAAGAAATCATCGATGAACTCTCGGTGCCGGCGCTGATCGATTATGCCTTGACCTTGGAGCGCCCGGATTCGCTTGGCGTTGCCGCGGCGTTGAGCGAGGCTGACTCCGCCACCAAGGAGGCACTGCTCGCCGAAGCCTTCTCGCGTGATAAGAGAGTTGGTGAGCGTTTCGCGCAGGGACTCCTCTTCGGCTTTAAGAAGCTGGGCGGCGAGGACAAACTCCGGGCGCGGCTGACGGCCGCAATCGCCGACCACCGGCCGGCGAGTGAATTGCTCGCTATCGCTTTCGTGCTCGACGCCAAGCGCTCAAACTGGATGCTGATTGCCGAGGCGGGCGACGAGGTCGAGCGTGCGTACTGGAGCAGGCTCAACGTCTATGCTGTGCCCGCCGACGAGGATATAGCCTGGATCACCGACAAGTTCCTATCCGTTGAGCGTGGCCGCTCGCTGCTGAGATTCGTAGCCGGGCACGAGTCGATCGAGATGCCTGCCGATATTCTTCTGACGATCCTGAAGCACCCGTCGACGATTCAGGAGGCACCAAACGAGGGGAGTAACGCCGATGGAGGCATGTTCTCCTGGTATGTCGGCAAGGTGTTCGAGCGCCTCGACACGATCGGCGGCCTCGATCACGAGTTGATAAATCTCGAATGGATCTATTTCCAGGCGCTGGAACATTCTCAGCGGCCGGCGAAGTCACTAGAAAAGGCGCTTTCGGAGGACCCGAACTTTTTCGTGATGCTACTCAAGACGCTCTACTCAGCTAGCACGGAGGAGGACGATGACACATCGGCTCCAGCCGAAGCGACTGTCACCCAGGCTTTCCAAGTCCTCGAAGCATGGCGCCGCGTGCCCGGAAGCGACGACGATGGGGTGATCGACCGCGCCAAGTTGCTGGCATGGGTTCGCGCTGCACGCATCGCCTGCGCAGCGGCGCATCGGACTCAGATTGCTGACTACAAGATCGGCGTAATCCTGTCCGCTGCGACACGGGTCAACGGCGAGGCTTGGCCGCCGGAGGGCGTGCGGGACGTTCTGGAAGAAGTGGCCAACGACGACATCGACCAGGGATTCACGATCGGTCTCTATAATCGGCGTGGCATGACGACGCGCATGCCGACCGACGGGGGTGATCAGGAACGCGATCTCGCCGCGCGCTACCGGTCGGACGCCAAGTCGAGCGCCTTGTTGTGGCCTCGGACGCGTGCCGTCCTCGAACGGATAGCGGCGGGCTACGAGGCAGATGCCGAGCGGGAGGACCAGAGCGCAGAGCAGAGGGACTGGTATTGAGAATCGGCGCTGCTGCCGGTCTGCCGAATGTCAGGCCGTGTCCGGTTTTGATGCACCCCAGCTCGCTTGGCAGCCCGAGATGGCCAGACCTTCTGGGTTCGGCTGTCGTCTGGTTAAAGAAGCCGCGGCAATGACTGGAAGTGACGGATACCGTTGAGAAAGTCCCTCACGAGTACTTGGGATCAAAATTCGGGAAATGGCAAGAAGATAGCTCTTCATCAGGCTCTTCGTTACGCACGAGAGCAGCGTCCCGACTTTTTCAACGAAATCGGCGCCTCTCGGCCAGACCTGGCGCCCTGGTCGACTCCGCTTCCGGCTGAGGAACAGCCCGTCTCCGTCCGGAGCTCCAGCACGACAGCCGCCTGCCGCAAAGCACGGTCGATGGCTTCGCGGAAGGCCTTCAACCGGGGCTCGCTAGCGGTCTGGCCCGGCGGAAGAGACGTCGGCGCGACTGCTGATATAAGGCCGGGTTCGCTGCCATGAGCCCAGCCTACGAAGCTGCTTGGCACCGGCCGCCCCGACAGGGCACCTTCGCGCATGGACCGACCGCCCCGCCGACCGCCCGCGCTCGACGATGCTGCCCTGGAGCGGGCGGCGCTGGATTATCTCGGCCGCTATGCCGCTTCGACCGGGCAACTGCGCCGGGTGCTGCAGCGCCGGATCCGGCGGGCCCGGCAGGCCGGGGCCGAGGTCGATGTCGAGGCGGTGGAGGCGCGGATCACGGCGCTCTTGGACCGCATGGCCCGGTCGAAGCTGCTGGATGACGCGCAATTCGCCGAGATGCGGATCGCCGGCCTGGCCCGGCGCGGCCGGTCGACCCGGGCGATCCGGGGCAAGCTGCGCGAGGCCGGCGTCGACGAGACAGTTGCGGCCGACGCCCTGTCCCTGTATGGCGGCGCGCCCGGGACGGATCCGGACCGAGAGGCGGCGATCCGGCTGGCGCGGCGGCGCCGGCTGGGGCCGTTCCGGACCGGGACGGACCGGGCGGCGCACCGGATGCGCGACATGGCCGTCCTGGCCCGGGCCGGCTTCGCGTCGGGTCTGTGCCGGGCGGTGGTCGATGCGCCGGACGTGGCAGCGCTGGAGGCGGCGGAGGATTGAATCCGTCGTGCGGGGGACCATGGTGGTCCATTGACGTTCGGAAACGCGCTTCGGATAGTGCTTTGCGAACATGGGTCGGGACAGGGGAAGCGAGATGCGGCGACGCACATATGTCCTGGCGATCGACCAGGGGACGACATCGACCCGGGCGATCGTGTTCGACCCGCAGGGCCGGCCGGTGGCCAGCGCGCAGCGCGAGCTGCGCCAGATCTACCCGGCCGATGGCTGGGTCGAGCACGACCCGGAGGGGATCTGGTCCGACACCGTGTCGGCCTGCCGCGACGCCATCGCCCGGGCCCGGCTGACCGCCGACCACATCGCCGCCATCGGCATCACCAACCAGCGCGAGACCACGGTGCTGTGGGACCGCCAGACCGGCCGGGCGCTGCACTACGCCATCGTCTGGCAGGACCGCCGCGCCGCCGGATTCTGCCGCGAGCTGGTGGCCGCCGGGCACGAGACCGCGGTGCAGGCCAAGACCGGGCTGATCATCGATTCCTACTTCTCCGCCACCAAGCTGGCCTGGCTGCTGGACAATGTCCCGGACGCAAGGCGGCGGGCCGAGGCCGGGGAGCTGGCCTTCGGTACGGTCGACTGCTTCCTGCTGTGGCGGCTGACCGGCGGAAGGGTGCATGCGACCGACGCCACCAACGCCAGCCGCACCATGCTGTTCAACATCCGGACCCAGGCCTGGGACGACGAGCTGCTGGCCCTGTTCCGGGTGCCGCGCGCGATTCTGCCGGAGGTGCACGACAACGCGCACCACTTCGGCACCACCGACAAGATCCTGTTCGGCGCCGCCATCCCGATCACCGGCATGGCCGGCGACCAGCAGGCCGCGACCTTCGGCCAGGCCTGCTTCAAGCCCGGCATGATCAAGTCGACCTACGGCACCGGCTGCTTCGCCCTGCTGAACATCGGCGACAAGCCGAAGATCTCGCGGCACCGCCTGCTGACCACCACCGCCTATCGGGTCAACGGCAAGCCGACCTATGCCATCGAGGGCGCGATCTTCAGCGCCGGCGCCACCATCCAGTGGCTGCGCGACGGGCTCAAGATCATCAAGAACGCGGCCGAGAGCGAGACCCTGGCCCGGTCGGTCGAGGATTCCGCCGGGGTCTATCTGGTGCCGGCCTTCACCGGCCTCGGCGCGCCGCATTGGGACCCCGAGGCGCGCGGCACCATCATGGGCCTGACCCGGGATTCGACCTCGGCCCATATCGCCCGCGCGGCGCTGGAGGCGGTGGCCTTCCAGACCCGCGACCTGATGGAGGCGATGGCGGCCGACGGCGGCTCCAAGCCCCAGGCGCTGCGCGTCGACGGCGGCATGGTGGCGAATGACTGGCTGTGCCAGATGCTGGCCGACATGCTGGACACCCCGGTCGAGCGGCCGAAGGTGATCGAGACCACGGCGCTGGGCGCAGCCTACCTCGCCGGCCTGACCGCCGGGGTCTACCCCTCGGTCGAGGGGGTGGCCGAGGCCTGGCAGCGCGACCGGCTGTTCGAGCCGTCGATGCCGGCCGGCACCCGCAGCCGGCTGTACGAGGGCTGGCAGAAGGCGGTACGGCGCGCCCGGAGTTCCTCGCGCTGACGGGTTCGACAGGGCGCGTTTGCGCGCGCCGATGCGCGGATGTGAAAATTGTCGCAAAAGCCCCGGCGCGCTGGCATGGTGCTGGGATGCGGCGCCCTGAGAGCGCCGAGCCAAGATATTCGGGGAGAGACGCCATGACACTGCGCCTTGCCACGGCCGCCGCCGCCGCGGCCCTGACCCTCAGCCTGCCCGCTGTCGCCGCCACCGAGATCCAGTGGTGGCACGCCATGACCGGGGCGAACAACGAGGTGGTCGAGACCCTGGCCAAGGAGTTCAACGACAGCCAGGCCGAGTACAAGGTCGTGCCGGTGTTCAAGGGCACCTATCCGGAGACGCTGAACGCCGGCATCGCCGCCTACCGCGCCGGCCAGCCGCCGCACATCCTGCAGGTGTTCGACGCCGGCACCGGCACCATGATGGCTGCCTCCAGCGCCGTGGTCCCGGTGGCCAAGGTGCTGCAGGCCGACGGCGTCACCTTCGACAAGTCGCAGTATCTCGGCGGCGTGGTCAGCTATTACAGCACCGCCGATGGCGAGCTGCTGTCCTTCCCCTACAACAGCTCCTCGCCGATCCTCTATTACAACAAGGACGCCTTCAAGAAGGCGGGGCTGGACGAGAACACGCCGCCCAAGACCTGGCCGGAGCTGTTCGACGCGGCCAAGAAGATCAAGGCCGCCGGCTGGCCCTGCGGCTTCACCTCGACCTGGCTGACCTGGATCCAGCAGGAGAACTTCGCCGCCTGGAACAACGTGCCCTACGCCACGCTGCAGAACGGCCTGGCCGGGCTGGACCCGCAGCTGCTGATCAACAGCGACCTCTATGTCCGCCACTTCCAGACCATCGCCGACCTGCAGAAGGCCGGCGTGTTCTCCTATGGCGGCCGCACCTCCGAGGCCAAGATCAAGTTCACCAGCGGCGAATGCGCCATGATGACCGAATCCTCGGGCGGGCTGGGCGACGTGGTGAAGTCGGGCATCAATTTCGGCAACGGCACCCTGCCCTATTATCCGGAGGCCGCGGGCGCGCCGCAGAACACCATCCCCGGCGGCGCCAGCCTGTGGGTCCTGGCCGGCCATCCCGAGGCCGAATACAAGGGCGTGGCCAAGTTCTTCGAGTTCCTGTCGCAGACCCCGATCCAGGCCCGGCTGCACCAGAAGTCCGGCTACCTGCCGATCACCGTGGCGGCCTATGAGGAGACCAAGAAGTCCGGCTTCTACGACAAGAACCCGGCCCGCGAGATCCCGATCCTGCAGATGATGGGCAAGGCGCCGACCGACAATTCCAAGGGCGTGCGGGTGATCAACCTGCCGCAGGTCCGCGACATCATCAACGAGGAGCTGGAGCTGATGCTGAACGGCCAGCAGGACGCCAAGACCGCGCTCGACAAGGCGGTCGAACGCGCCAACGCCGCGATCAAGGAGGCCGCGGACCTGTAAGCCCGTGGCGGGGCGGCTCGCCGCCCCTCCTCTCTTCGTCGTCCCCGCGAAAGCGGGGATCTCTTCCCATCTCCGCACCGACGAGATTCCCGCTTTCGCGGGAATGACGGCAAAGGGGGAGACGAGCATTGGGATGACCCGCCCCGCATGAACCGTCGCGCGATCTTCCCGAACACCGTCCTGCCCTATCTGCTGGTGGCGCCGCAGATCGCGATCACATTGGTGTTCTTCTTCTGGCCGGCCGCCCAGGCGATCCGCCAGTCGATGCTGCGCGAGGATCCGTTCGGCCTGCGGACCCGCTTCGTCGGGCTGGACAATTTCGGCCGGGTGCTGGGCGACCCGGCCTATCTGAACTCGCTGCAGGTCACGGTCGTGTTCTCGGTCGCGGTCGCGGTCTCGGCCCTGGTGGTGGCGCTGCTGCTGGCGGTGATGGCCGACCGGGTGGTGCGCGGCCAGGGCCTGTACCGCACCCTGCTGCTGTCGCCCTATGCCATCGCCCCGGCGATCGCCGGCATGCTGTGGCTGTTCCTGTTCAACCCGTCGATGGGCACGCTGGCGGTGCTGCTGCGCCAGGCCGGCTTCGACTGGAACCCGCTGCTGAACGGCGGCCAGGCGATGACGCTGGTGGTGGCCGCGGCCGCCTGGAAGCAGATCAGCTACAACTTCCTGTTCTTCCTGGCCGGGCTGCAGGCGATCCCGAAGAGTCTGATCGAGGCTGCGGCGATCGACGGCGCCGGGCCGGCCCACCGCTTCCGCACCATCATCTTCCCGCTGATCTCGCCGGTGTCGTTCTTCCTGCTGGTGGTCAACACCGTCTACGCCTTCTTCGACACCTTCGGCATCATCCACGCCGTGACCGGCGGCGGCCCCGGCAAGTCGACCGAGATCCTGGTCTACAAGGTCTACAATGACGGCTTCGTCAACCAGCAGATGGGCGTCTCGTCCGCCCAGTCGGTGATCCTGATGGTGCTGGTGATCGCGCTGACCTTCGTCCAGTTCCGCTATGTCGAGCGCCGGGTGCATTACGCATGATCGAGAACCGGCCGCTGGGCACGCTGCTGGCCCATTTCGTCCTGATCGTCGGGATCGTGCTGGTCGCCTTCCCGGTCTATTACACCTTCATCGCCTCGACCTACCCGACCCAGGCGATCCTGTCGCCGCCGCTGCCGATGGTGCCGGGCGGCGAGTTCCTGGCCAATTACGGTGGCGCGCTGTTCGGCGGATCGGGCCGGATCGGCGGCGTCGACATGGTCCGGGTGCTGTGGAACACCACGGTGGTCGCGCTGGCGATCGCGGTCGGCAAGATCACGATCTCGCTGCTGTCGGCCTACGCCATCGTGTTCTTCCGCTTCCCGCTGCGGATGGTGTTCTTCTGGATGATCTTCGTCACGCTGATGCTGCCGGTCGAGGTGCGCATCGTGCCGACCTATCAGGTGATCGTGGATCTCGGCCTGCTCGACAGCTATGCCGGGCTGACCGTGCCGCTGATGGCCTCGGCCACCGCCACCTTCCTGTTCCGCCAGTTCTTCCTGACCATCCCGGACGAGCTGGTGGAGGCGGCGCGGATCGACGGCGCCGGCCCCTTGCGCTTCCTGCGCGACATCCTGCTGCCGCTGTCGCGCACCAACATCGCGGCCTTGTTCGTGATCACCTTCATCTATGGCTGGACCCAGTATCTCTGGCCGCTCTTGGTGACCAACGACAATTCCATGAACACGATCATCATCGCGCTGCGCAAGATGATCTCCTTCACCGACGCCGACACCGAATGGAACCTGGTGATGGCGACCACCATCCTGGCCATCATCCCGCCGGTGGTGATTGTCCTCGTCATGCAACGCTGGTTCGTGAAGGGCCTGATCGAGAGCGAGAAATAATGGCCACCGTCGAGATCCGCCAGGTCCGCAAGACCTATCCCGGCGCCGCGCAGGAGACCATCAAGGGCATCGACTGCGCCATCGCCGACGGCGAGTTCCTGGTCATGCTGGGCCCGTCCGGCTGCGGCAAGTCGACCCTGCTGCGCATGGTGGCGGGGCTGGAGAGCATCGGCGGCGGCGACATCGCCATCGGCGGCCGGGTGGTGAACAAGCTCGAGCCGAAGGACCGGAACATCGCCATGGTGTTCCAGAACTACGCCCTGTATCCGCACATGTCGGTCTACGACAACATGGCGTACGGGCTGCGCATCCAGGGCCTGTCCAAGGCCGAGATCGACCGACGGGTGCGCGAGGCGGCCGGGACGCTGGAGCTGTCGGCCCTGCTGGAGCGCAAGCCGCGGCAGCTGTCGGGCGGCCAGCGCCAGCGCGTCGCCATGGGCCGCGCCATCGTGCGCGAGCCGGCGGTGTTCCTGTTCGACGAGCCGCTGTCCAACCTGGACGCCAAGCTGCGCACCCAGATGCGGATCGAGATCAAGCGGCTGCAGTCGCGCCTGGGCGTCACCAGCCTGTACGTCACCCACGACCAGGTCGAGGCGATGACCCTGGCCGACCGGATCATGGTGATGAATGGCGGCGCGGCCGAGCAGATCGCCCCGCCGCTGGAGATCTATCTGCGGCCGGCCTCGGTCTTCGTCGCCGGCTTCATCGGCTCGCCGGCGATGAACTTCCTGCCGGCGACGGTGACGGCGGATGGCCACGGCGTGGTGCTGCCGGGCGGCCAGCGCGTCGCCACGCCGCGGGCGGCGGGGCTGGGCGGCCGCGGCGTCCTGGCCGGCATCCGGCCCGAGCATCTGACGCTGGACGGCCCGGCCGATCCCGAGCACCGGCTGGAGGTCGCGGTCGAGCTGGTCGAGGCGCTGGGCGCCGACACGGTGCTGCATGGCCGGCTGGGCGACGGCACCACGCTGCTGGCCCGGCTGCCGGGCGTGGCACCGGTGCGCGACGGCGACCGCCTGGCCTTCGCCGTGCCGGAGGACCAGCTGCACCTGTTCGACCCCGGCACCGGCCGGGCACTGGGGTAATTCCAGAGCGACCTGGCAGGTATGCGAACATATTGCCTCTCCCGCTTGCGGGAGAGGTCGGTCTCGCGCAGCGAGACCGGGTGAGGGCGGCTCGGCCGCGACACCAGGATCAGCGTTTCAGGACGGGGCGGATCATGCACTCGCTCCTGGCAAAGCGGCACTTTCGGCCAGGCCGCTATCCCCTCACCCGGACATCCTTCGGATGTCCGACCTCTCCCGCAAGCGGGAGAGGCAATGGTCTGCAATGGTCCTGATAGATCGTTGACAGGTCTCCTGGCCGGCAAAAAGGGCCGGACGCAGAGCCCGGCCCCCAATCGTCAGGCTGCTGCCCTCAGCGGACGGTCAGCGCGCCCTTGAACAGCGGGCTGCGCTTGGCCGCGCGCTTGGCGGCCGAGGCCGCGAATTCCGCGGTGTCGGTCACCGGGTCGGCCCGCATCGCGAACACGATCACCGAATTCGCCACCGCGTCGGAGAACTGGTCCAGCGCCGTGTTGCTGATGTTGGCGATGCCGTCGCAGGGCTGGTGGTAGCAGGCATCATAGGGCTGGCCCGCCGTGCCGCCATAGATCCGCGCCTCGGCCTCGGACTTGACGTTCTCGGCGCCGCTGAACAGGCCGCCGGCCGGGATGCCGTTCTCGATGAACGGGCCGTAATCGGACCGGCCGTCGAAGGCGGTCGGGGTGGTGGCCAGGTTCTTGCGGGCAAAATGGGCCAGGAACACGTTCTCGATCAGGCCCGAGCCGTTCGGCCCGGCATCCGGCGTGTCGGAGCCGTTGCCGTCATAGACGAAGCGCACGTAGTTCGGCGACGCCAGCATGTCGAAGTTCAGGTTCAGCAGGATCTTCGCCTTCTCGGCGTCGCTGAGCGATTCGACGTAATGGGTCGAGCCGAGCAGCCCGAGCTCCTCGCCGCCCCAGAAGGCGAAGCGCACCTTGTTGCGCAGCAGCAACTGGCGGCGGCCGACCTGCTCGGCGACCTCGAGATTGGTCGCGGTGCCGCTGCCGTTGTCGTTGATGCCCGGGCCGACCTGCACCGAATCGAGATGCGCCCCGACCGTCACGATCCTGTTCGGATTGCCGAACCGGGTGTCGGCGATCACGTTCCAGTTCGTCCGCTTCTCGTTGATCGCCTGGACCTTGATGCGGACGGTCACCGGGCCGGACTGGGCCTGGGTGTACAGCTCGTTGCCGATCTCGAAGGTGGTGAACACCCCCGGGTACGGCCGGGCCTTCCCGAGGCCGACGCCCTCGACCACGTCGGTGCGGCCCGGCTGGCCCTCATTCATGATGATGACGCCGATGGCGCCGGCCGCCTCCGCCATCTCCGCCTTCTGGGCGAAGGGGCAGGTGCCGCGCTGGATCAGCGCGATCGCCCCCGCCGTCTCCGGCGGATAGTCGGCGGCCTCGCAGCCGCTGGCCGAGCTGGGCGTCGGCGTCGGCGGCAGCACGATGTTGCTGGTCGGCACCACCCGGCCGGTGACCTCGCCCGAGGCGGAATAGAGCGTGGTCGCGAAATCGGTGTTCGGCGTGTAGGTCCGCGGCGACGGCGACACCCGCGCGAATTCCGGCGTGCCGGTCTCCAGGAAGAAGTCGAACGGGAACGGCTGGAGCGTGACCTGGTAGCCGGCCCGCTGCAGCCGCTGCTTCACATAGTCGACCGAGGCCTTGTAGCCCGGCAGGCCGGCGGCGCGGTTGCCGCCATTGGCGGTGGCGATCGCCTGCAGCGCGGTCAGGTGCTGGCGGATGCCGGCGACCGTGACAGCCCGCTGCAGGTCGGCGCTGATCAGCGCGGTGATCAGGTCACCGATCAGGCCGCGCTGGGCGGCCGCCGACGGGGTGGCGTTGGTGGTGGCGGCCAGGGCCGAGGACGCAGGCATGGCGATGGCGGTCGCCAGCACGGCGGCCGCCAGATGACGCAGTTTCACGATGGTCCCCCTTCAAGTCGTTGCGGTGGGGCTTGTGGCCGCCCGGAGCGCAATCGAATGGCCTCGGTTCCGGCCTGCCCCGCTTGCCCAGCACTGTCCGGCAGCGCCGCGAAAGACGTCAATAGAATTTTTGAATCTGTTTTTGATCTATATTTTTCAAAATTTGAGAGTTCGAATTTAGTCTGACAACTTCTGCAGCGCACAAACTCTATTGAGGTTTTGCCCGACAAATTATTTAAGCGCCAAAACGGAAAGGGGTCCGGACGCGAACGCCCGGACCCCGAAAACCACCTGCCGCCGCGTCAGCGGATCATCAGCGGGCCCTTGTAGAGCGCGCCGCGCGTCGCCGTCCGGGCGACCCGCTTGGCCGCGGCCGAGGCCGCCAAGCCCACCGGGTCGACCACCGGATCGCGCCGCTGGGCGAACACCACGACCGAGTTCGCCACCGAATCCGAGAACTGGTCGAGCACGGTGTTGTTGATGTTGGCGATGGTGTCGCAGGCCTGATGGTAGCAGGCGTCGTAGGGCTGGCCCGCCGTGCCGCCGTAGATCCGCGCCTGGGCCTCGGTCTTGATCCCCTCCGCCCCGGTGAAGATGCCGCCCGCCGGGATGCCGGCATCGGTGAAGGCGACATAGTCCGACCGGCCGTCGAAGGCGGTCGGGTCGGTCGCCAGGTTGCGCTGGGCGAAGAAGGCCAGGAACACGTTCTCGACCAGGCCGGACCCGTTCGGGCCCGCCGCATCCGGGAAGGTCGATCCGTTGCCGTCATAGACGAAGCGGACGTAGTTCGGCGACGCCAGCATGTCGAAGTCCAGCATCACCTTGATCTTCGCGCGCTCGGCGTCGCTCAGCGTCTCGACATAGTGGAACGCGCCCAGCAGGCCGAGCTCTTCGGCGCCGAAGAAGGCGAACCGCACCTTGTTGCGCAGCAGGATCTGGCGGCGGCCGAGCTGCTCGGCGACCTCGAGATTGGTCGCGGTGCCGCTGCCGTCGTCATTGATGCCCGGGCCCGCGGGCACCGAATCATTGTGCGCCCCGACCACCACGACCGAATCGGGCCGGCCGAAATACGTCTCGCCGATGACGTTCGAGGTCGGCCGGTTCTCGGACAGCGTGTTGGTGGTGACATGTACGGTCACCGGGCCGGCCTGGGTCTGGGCGTAGAGGTCGGCGCCGACCTGGAAGGTGGCCTTCAGCACCGGGATGTCGATCGGCACGTCCATCGCGGCGGTGGGGAAGAGGTCGGTCCGCCCGGGCTGGCCTTCGTTGAAGATGACCACGGCCTTGGCGCCGGCCGCCTTGGCGTTGGCGGCCTTGAGGCTGAAGTCGCAGGTGCCGCGCTGGACCAGCGCGACCTGGCCGGACACCGCGGCCGGGAAATCCGCGGCCTCGCAGCCGCTGGACGAGTTCGGCGCCGGCGCGGGCGGGATCTCGATGTCGTTGGTCGGCACCAGCCGGCCGGTGACGTCGCCCGAGCCGGAGAACGGCATCGTGGTGAAGTCGGTGAGGTCGACATAGGTCTTCGGCGTCGGCGTCAGCTCGGCGAAGGTGCCGGGCCCGAGCTCCTCGTAGAACGGGATGTCGAAGTTCTGCACCGTCACCCGGTAACCGGCGCGCTGCAGCCGCTGCTTGAGGTAGTTGACGGTGGCGACGTTGCCGGGCGTGCCGGCGGCGCGGGTGCCGCCATTGGCATCGGCGATCCGCTGCAGCGCGGCGAGGTGCTGGCGGATGCCCGGGACGGTGACCGCCCGCTGCACGTCCAGGCTCATCAGCGCGGTGATCAGGTCGCCGAGCGGGTTGCCCAGGGCCAAGGTGCTGGCGGAGGCCTTGGTGATCGCGGGCGCCGTCTCGGCCAGGGACGAAGACACGGGAAGGGCGACGGCGGACGCCAGCGCGGCGGCCGCCAGATGACGCAGTCTCACGATTGGTCCCCCTTAAGTGTTGCGGTGGGGCTTGTGGCCGCCCGGTTCGTAATAACGGCCTCGGTCCGGCCGATTCCCCACGTTGCAGCACTGTCCGGCAGCCTCGGGACAGACGTCAACATTACAGATTTAGGTCAATTTGTCTGAAATTCTGCCCAAAGATTTCCGTTATATGTTAACAATTCTATGGAGTCTTGAGTCGACAAAGTCTCGTCTGAGATTTCGCCGGACATAATTGCGGAGGATCTTGCCTGATATTGCGCGCCGCCGCGCGCCCTCATGCCGAGAAATACCCGTTCCAGGCCTCCGCCACCACGGGATCGGCCAGGAGGCGGTTCCAGATCGTGCTGAGCGGCGTCATCTCCTCGCGGAAATCGTACCAGGTCAGCAGCATCAGCAGATACAGGTCGGCCGCCGACCGCCGCTCGCCGAGCAGGAACGGGCCGGGCATCAGCGCGTCGGCGACCAGCGCCCAGTAGCGGTCGACGGCGCGGTCCGCCGCCTCCTGCACCCCCGGGGCGCCGGCCGGGTCGGCGGTGAAGCGCTCGGGATGCGCCTGGCGCAGCACGGCGCCGTACAGGTTCACCGCCATGAACAGCAGCCAGCGGTCGAAGCGGGCGCGGTCGCTGCTGCCCGGCGGCGGCGCCAGCCCGGCCGCGGGATGGGCGTCGACCAGGTGCAGGATCATCGCCGCCGATTCGGTCAGCACCGTGCCGTCCGGCAGCACCAGCGTCGGCAGCTCGCCCATCGGGTTGAGGCGGAGATAGTCGGGATCGCGGTGCTCGCCGGCCTTGTGGTCGACGCGGATCCGCTCGCAGGGCGCGCCAGCCAGGCGCAGCACGATGTCGGGGGCGAAGGCCCCGGTGTCCTTGTTCCAATACAGCCTGTACATCGCCGCTCTCTCCCGCCGCTCCCGACCGCTGCAACCATGATGGCGCGAAACCGGCGAGGATCAACGCCTTGCGTCCCGCGGCTTGCTGCATTGCAGCGACTCGGTTGCCCCCTGAGATTCAGGTGCTATTGTGCCGCCCGTTTCGCGGGCGGCCTCAGGCGCCGCGCTCTCACCCAGGACGGACGGTCCATGAACATCCACGAATATCAGGCGAAGGGGCTGCTGGGGCGCTATGGCGTGCCGGTGCCGCGCGGCGGGGTGGCGTACACGCCGGAGGAGGCGGTGCGTGTGGCGGAGGGTCTCGGCGGCGCGGTTTACGTCGTCAAGGCGCAGATCCATGCCGGCGGCCGCGGCAAGGGCCACTTCAAGGAAGAGCCGCAGGGCAAGGGCGGTGTCCGGGTGGTGAAGTCGACGGCGGATGTCGCGGCGGCGGCCGAGGCGATGCTGGGCCGGACGCTGGTGACGGTGCAGACCGGGCCCGCGGGCAAGGAGGTCGGCCGGATCTATGTCGAGGAAGGCTGCGACATCGCCCGCGAGCTGTATCTGTCGCTGCTGGTCGACCGCAAGAGCGGCCGGGTGACGATCATCGCCTCGACCGAGGGCGGCATGGCGATCGAGGAGGTCGCCGAGGCGACGCCGGAGAAGATCCAGACCATCGCCATCGACCCGGCCACCGGCCTGTCGGACTTCCACGCCCGCAAGGTGGCCTTCGGCCTGGGGCTGGAGGGCAAGCAGGTCAATGCCGCGGTCGGCTTCCTGAAGGCGCTGTACAAGGCCTTCAACGATCTCGACGCGTCGATGGTGGAGATCAACCCGCTGGTGGTGACCGGGGCCGGTCAGCTGATCGCGCTCGATGCCAAGATGGGCTTCGACGACAACGCCCTGTTCCGGCACAAGGAGGTCGAGGAGCTGCGCGACGAGAGCGAGCAGGACCCGACCGAGACCGAGGCGGAGAAGGCCTCGCTGAACTACGTCAAGCTGGACGGCAACATCGGCTGCATGGTCAACGGCGCCGGCCTGGCGATGGCGACCATGGACATCATCAAGCTGGAGGGCGGCGAGCCGGCCAACTTCCTGGATGTCGGCGGCGGCGCCACGCGCGAGCGGGTGACCACGGCGTTCAAGCTGATCCTGTCGGACCCGAATGTCGAAGGCATCCTGGTCAACATCTTCGGCGGCATCATGCGCTGCGATGTGATCGCCGAGGGCGTGGTCGAGGCCGCGCGCGAGGTGTCGCTGCACGTGCCGCTGGTGGTGCGGCTGGAAGGCACCAATGTCGAGCGCGGCAAGCAGATCCTGGCCGAGAGCGGGCTGCCGATCCTGTCGGCCGACGACCTCGGCGACGCCGCAGTGAAGATCGTCCGTGCCGTGAAGGAGGCCGCGTGATGGCCGTGCTCGTCGACAAGAACACCAAGGTGCTGTGCCAGGGCTTCACCGGAGCCCAGGGCACCTTCCACTCCGAGCAGGCGATCGCCTACGGCACCCGCATGGTCGGCGGCGTCACCCCGGGCAAGGGCGGCACCCGCCACCTCGACCTGCCGGTGTTCGACACCGTGGCCCAGGCGGTGGACCAGACCGGGGCCAACGCATCCGTGATCTACGTGCCGCCGCCGTTTGCCGCGGATGCGATCCTGGAGGCGATCGACGCCGAGATCCCGCTGGTGGTGTGCATCACCGAGGGCATCCCGGTCTTGGACATGGTCAAGGTCAAGCGGGCGCTGGCCGGATCGGCCACCCGGCTGATCGGGCCGAACTGCCCGGGCGTGATCACGCCGGGCGAGTGCAAGATCGGCATCATGCCGGGGCACATCCACCGCCGCGGCAAGATCGGCATCGTCAGCCGGTCGGGCACGCTGACCTATGAGGCGGTGGCGCAGACCACGGCGGCGGGCCTGGGCCAGACCACCTGCATCGGCATCGGCGGCGACCCGGTGAACGGGACCAGCTTCGTCGACGCGCTGGAGCTGTTCCTGGGCGACCCGGAGACCGAGGGCATCATCATGATCGGCGAGATCGGCGGCGACGCCGAGGTGATGGGCGCGGAGTTCCTGAAGGCCAGCGGCACCACCAAGCCGGTGGTCGGCTTCATCGCCGGCCGCACCGCGCCGCCGGGCCGCCGCATGGGCCATGCCGGCGCCGTGATCTCCGGCGGCCATGACACCGCCGACCACAAGATCGAGGCGCTGAAGGCCGCCGGCATCGCCGTCGCCGACTCCCCCGCATCGCTCGGCAAGACCATGATCCGGGTGCTGCGCGAGGGCAGCCGGGCTGCCGCGGAATAGGGGCCACGAGATGCTGCGGTGCAGCCACGATTCCGGCTTGTCAGCGCAGCGGAAACGGTCTTTGGTATCTCAGGTTCTGCATTTGGTATGCCAGAGGGCCGGCCATAACGGTCCCTGTTAACAACGACATAACCGAGGGGAGGGGCAGCCGATTCACACATCGGCGCGACGGTACTGTTGACCCACCGAACCTGATTCCGGTCCGGCGGCCGCAGCCCGGCGCACCCCTCCTCGAGGACGATGGCGTCCGTCACGGGCCGTCACCTCCGATGCCATGGGGTTGCCTCAACCGACATGCGAAGGATTGGGACGGAAATGCTGACAGAAAACTCATCCCGGGGACCGGCTGTCAAAGGACCGCCGGGGGGACGCTGGCTCCAGCTGCTCATCGGCATCGTCTGCATGGCGATGGTGGCCAATATGCAGTATGGCTGGACCCTGTTCGTCGGCCCGATCGATGCGACGCATCACTGGGGCAAGGCGGCGATCCAGGTCGCCTTCACCATCTTCGTGCTGACCGAGACCTGGCTGGTGCCGGTCGAAGGCTGGTTCGTCGACAGGTTCGGGCCGCAGATCGTGGTCCTGATCGGCGGCCTGCTCTGCGCCATCGCCTGGGCGCTGAACTCGGTGGCGGATTCGCTGACCCTGCTCTACATCGCCGCCGCGATCGGCGGCGTCGGCGCCGGCGCCGTCTACGGCACCTGCGTCGGCGCGGCGCTGAAATGGTTCCCGGACCGGCGCGGCCTGGCGGCGGGGCTGACCGCGGCCGGCTTCGGCGCCGGCTCGGCCGTGACCATCGTGCCGATCGCCAACATGATCCACTCCTCGGGCTATGAATCGACCTTCATGACCTTCGGCCTGATCCAGGGCGGGGTGGTGGTGCTGCTGTCCTTCCTGCTGGCGACGCCGGCCAAGGGGCAGCTGCCGGTGATGAAAGCCAGGATCGCGCAGACCCGCCGCGACTACGCGCCATCGGAGATGCTGCGCAGCCCGGTGTTCTGGGTGATGTACGCGATGTTCGTCATGGTCGCCTCCGGCGGCCTGCTGGCGACGGCGCAGTTGGCGCCGATCGCAGCCGACTTCAAGATCGGCGACACCCCGGTCAGCCTGCTGGGCCTGACCATGCCGGCCCTGATCTTCGCCCTGTCGCTCGACCGCGTGCTGAACGGCGTCACCCGGCCGTTCTTCGGCTGGGTCTCGGACCATATCGGCCGCGAGAACACGATGTTCATCGCCTTCTTCCTCGAGGCGGTCGGCATCGTCATGCTGATGGAGTTCGGCCACGACCCGGTGGCGTTCGTGATCCTGACCGCGATGGTGTTCTTCGCCTGGGGCGAGATCTACTCGCTGTTCCCGGCCACCTGCGGCGACACCTTCGGGTCGCGCTACGCCACCACCAATGCCGGGCTGCTCTACACCGCCAAGGGGACGGCATCGCTGGTGGTGCCCCTCGCCAGCATCGCGGTGGCCCAGTTCGGCAGCTGGGACGTGGTGTTCATCTTCGCCGCGCTGGTCAATGTGATCGCGGCGGTGATGGCGATGTTCGTGCTCAAGCCGATGCGGGCCCGGGCGCTGGAACAGGCGCGGGCCGGCATGACCCCGGAGGGGGAGCCGCGCCTCGCCAGCTGAGACCCGGGCCGGGACGCGCCCGGCAGCCGAGACAATCCCAGGGAGGCGGTTTCGCCTCCCTTTTCTTTGGCTGCCGCGCCTTACAGCGCCCGCATGAAGCTGGCCCAGGTCGGGTCGGCGGCCTCGGATTCGTCGGCGGCCTCGTCGGCGCTGCCGCCGGTCTGGGCCTGACGCAGCCGGCCATTGCCTGACAGGGCGCCGCCCTGAATTGCCGCCAGGTGGGGGGCGGTGACCAGGCCCAGCACGGAGACGAAGGCCAGGGCGGTACCAATCAGCAAGCCGGTCATGATCGAGTCCTTTCGACGGGTTCGTGTCTGTTGCGATGCAATATACGCTCGCCCGGCGAGGAGGCAAGATAATCTGGTATACAGAATACGAAAAACGGGTATGCATGTCGCTGACCGGGTCGGTCGTCGGCGGTCCACGATTCTCGGGATAAAATCTCATATAAATCAATGGATTGGGAGGGGTCCTGTCGTGTTGCCTGGAATCCGCAGGTCAGCCATCGCCATCTGGCATACAAAATCCACAGTGCATGAACTTGATGAGGGTCAGCGTCCCTGCCGTATGGCGCGGTGCAAGAGGAACTGTCACCTCCTGGCGTGAGCCACGCTCAACGAATCCGGCACCGGCAGCACCGCAATCGCGAAGCCGAGCAGGATCAGGCCGATGCCGACCAGGTGGAAGCCGTGCACCGGCTCGCCGAGCAGCAGGAAGGCCAGCGCCGCGGAATAGACCGCCATCAGATGGAACGACGCCCCGGTCAGCGCCGGCCCCAGCGTCGCGACGCAGCGGTTCCAGAACAGGTTGCCCAGCAGCGAGGAGAACACGCCGATGAACAGCAGCGAGGCTACGGCATAGGGCGCGAACGGAACCGACCGCCCGGCCGCTTCCTCGAAGATCCAGAACGGCGCCATCAGCACGCAGGCCGTGAGCGTCGTCGCCGCCAGGAACGCCATGTCCGGAACGCTCCTGGGGCGCCAGCGCAGCAGGATCGAGTACAGCGCGAAGCCGGCGACGGCGAGCAGCACCAGGATCTCGCCGCCGCCGATCGACAGCGTGGCCAGCGTGGCGGGGTCGCCGCGCCCGACGATCCAGCCGACGCCGAGGAAGGACAGCACGATGCCGGCGACGACGCGCCGGCGGGGCGCCTCCCGGGTGATCGCCCAGGCGAAGATCGGCACCATCAGCGGCAGGGTGGAGTTGAGCATCGCCGCCGTCGCCGCCGGCGTGCTGTGCAGCCCGAGATAGTTCAGCACGGGATAGCCGGCGAAGCCGCTGGCGGCGCAGGCGATGATGACCGGCCAATGCGCCAGCAACGCCCGCCGATGCGCCACCAGGTCGCGCCAGACGAAGGGCAGCAGCACCGCCGAGGCGACCACCCAGCGCCAGAAGGTCAGGCCGAAGGGCGGCAGCTCCTGGGCGAAGGCGCGGCCGATCACCAGGTTGCCGGCCCAGAACAGCGGCGGCAGCGGCAGCAGCGCATAGGGCCGGCGCCAGACCAGGTCCAAGAGACCGGCGGCCCGGCCCCGCGCGGCGGTCACGGCGCCGCCCCGGCCAGGCCGATGCGGATGCGCCGGTTGTGGCGGCCCTTGTTGTCGAGTTTGAGGATGCGGATCCGCGCGGACCGGCCGGTCGAGGCCAGATGGGTGCCGCCGCAGGCCTGGCGGTCCAGCCCGGCGATGTCGACGATGCGGATCAGCCCGTCCGCGGTCGGCGGCGGCGTCACCGATTTCGACCGGATCAGCCCCGGCGTGGCATGGGCCTCGGCGATCGTGGCGTAGTCGTCGCGCACCGCCAGGTCCTGGCGGACGACGTCGTTGATCGGCGCCTCCAGCGCCCGCAGCCGGTCGTTGTCGGCATCCGGCAGGTCGAAATCGAGCCGGGCCGTCGCGTCGGCGCCGAACTGCACGCCGGTCACCAGCGCGCCGTCGAACTGCCGGAACACCAGCGCGTTCAGGATATGCGTGCCGGTGTGCAGCTCGCGCATCATCCGGCGGAACTCGGGGTCGACCGCGGCCTCGACCGGGCCGGAAACCTCGACCGCCGGGTCCTCCAGCAGGTGCCACAGCCGGCCGCCGGCGGGCTCGAAGCCGGCGACGGCGTGCGCGCCGCCGTTCCAGCGCAGCGTGCCGCGATCCGCCAGCTGCCCGCCGCCGCCGGGATAGAACGGCGACTGCGCCAGCAGCACCCGGCCCGGCCGGGCGTCGATCACCTCGGTCTCGAGGATGAGGCGTTCGGGATTCTCGTGGTAGAAGGAGCGTGCCATGATGACCAACCCGATGGAGTGAACTCGGGCAGTCTGGCGCCGGCCGCACCGGCGCTATTGGCGGAAATCGAGGTTTTATGGCGCGGGTGGATCGGCTGAACATCGCCCATTACTGGCAGGATCGCAGCGTCCCCGGCCTCAGCCTGATGCAGGCGGATTTCCGCACCCAGGAATACCCGCCGCACCGGCATGAGGCGCTGGTCGTCGCCGTCACCGAAGGCGGCGGCTCGATCATCAAGACCCGCGGCGTGACCGAGCCGGCGAGCGAGGACCAGGCGCTGTTCGTGTTCAACCCGGTCGAGCCGCATGCCGGCTGGATGGGCGAGAGCCGGCGCTGGCTGTACCGCGCGCTGTATCTGGAGGAGGCGGCGCTGCAGGAGGTGGCACGGTCGCTCGGCGTCGAGGACCTGACCTATTTCACCCGCAACGCCTATGCCGACCGCGACCTGATCGCCGGCTTCCTGGCGCTGCACCGCGCCCTGCAGGCCGGGCGGGACCCGCTGCTGGAGCGCGAGCTGCTGGTGTCGACCTTCGGCACCCTGTTCCGCCGCCACGGCAGCGGCGAGGCGCGGATCCAGCCCGGGCCCCGCGACCGCACCCGGCTGCGCGCCGCCACCGAATTCATCCAGGCGCGCCTGGGCGAGACGATCTCGCTGGCGGAGCTGAGTGCTGCGGTCGGGCTGACCCAGTACCAGCTGATCAGCCTGTTCAAGCGCACCACCGGCCTGACCCCGCACGCCTATGTCACCCAGCTGCGCGTCGACCGCGCCGGCCGGTACCTGGCGCAGGGCCTGCCGCTGGCCGAGGTCGCCGTCGCCGCCGGCTTCTACGACCAGAGCGCGCTGACCCGCCACTTCAAGCGCTGCCACGGGATCACCCCGCTGCAATATGCTGGGGCGATGCGCTCCGCCTGAGGAGAGAGCCGTTGCCACTTGTGGCCCGGTGGCGATCGCGGTCGATGATGTGTCGGGCGATGAGGTGGATGAATTGGCCCTCCTTCTGCAGGCTGCCAGGGATCTCCCACAGGAGGGCGCCGACGACGGCGCGCGGTGCCGGTACAATCTGTGGCACGGTTGTCTCACCGATCAGTTCCTGGCGGTCGATTGGCATACAGCGCGTGGAGACGTCATGCACCTCACTACGTCAGGCGAAATTCTGTCGAAAATCTGGAAAGCACTCAATCAGCCGGCGCCGCGCAGGCAACGGGTCGGCGATAAGTTCTGGGCTTTGGTCGCGCGTGAGGGATGGACTCTCCGCGTCAATTTTGAAGATCAATTTTTGGTGATAGATCCACGACTTTATCATTGTGGCCTGAGACCGAGTGACTTCACCGCTATGTTGGATCTGCCGTGGCGGCTCGTCTTTCATCGACCAAATAGTCGTTTCGACGAGCCAATGGGCTTTGAAGGGCTTGCCGCCGAGGACGCCGCTTCGACGTTAATTTTACTGGAGCGCCTAGGATTCAGCGTCAATCCGAGCGGGCTCTGTTCTTTACTTCGACCGACCTTACAAACGTCTCCCTATGCGACTGAAAGCGGTCTTTCTGCATTGTTCCACCACAAGAGCTCAGGGCATACGGCACCGTTGACAATTTCGGTCAATGAGCAGGCTAGCGTCGTACACACTATCACGCGGATCAAAACGGATACGGGGTATCGCGCGGAATTTGCGACGACGAGTACCGGAGCTGGCCTGTATCTCACAGTGCATGCACCCAGGTATCGGCGCCGACCTGACCCCCAGTTGACGACCTGCCCCGAGTGCGGAGCGACCTATGTACACGGGCTGCCTTCGGACGATGCGGTGCATCGACGGATGCATCGAGATGTATTGGCTGTTTTACAGCCGCCGGCACACCGGATTTTTGCGCGGGCTCTTCAAGCCGATCCGATAGGTGCTCCTTGGGTGGATTCCCGGTCGCCCCAATGGAAGCACAATCTGATGTACACTCGGGCCGTGGCGTTTAAACGCGAAATGAAGTTCGATTTTCCGCAGTGGGCACAGCGCCCGGCCGATGATCCCCGGCCAATTGGATTCTTGTTCAATGACGGCGACAGGGTAATTGGTGCTTGCAGCTTCAGACCGCCCGAATCTACCCATGATCGGTGGAAGATGGACTGGATCTGGCTCTGCCCGTCTGGTAGGCGCAAGGGTTTCTTAGGACGGGCATGGCCATTGTTCAAAGCGCGGTTCGGCGATTTCGCCTTGGAACAACCGGTGTCGCCGGCGATGCAGGCGTTCGTCGCGAAGGTTGGAGGTCTCGAATCGCGTTAGCGGGCTTCGCGAACTGCCTCCTGGTGCGTAGGAGACGGTGCGCATCTATTATCTCGATCACGTCTCCTCAGAACTTACCTGGATCCTCGTCAATGCCAAACCGTCGATATCTCTGCACCAATTGTGTGGGTGAGGAATACCTGAAATCCGAGATTGCACGGACGGGAAAAGTCCGAGTTTGTACATATTGCCGGCAGCGGGCGGCATCGCTCACACTCGAGGATATCGCTCAACGTATCGAGATAGCGTTTGATCAACACTACGAATTGACAGTCGAGGTTGATTTTGATGGCGATAATGTGGGAGAGGCCGCGCAGGATGCGATATCCATTGCTGCCCGAATCGACGACAAGCCGGCGTCAGATGTCCTCAGGATCCTGGGGGAGAAATATTCGGACCCACACATGGACGAGATCGGCGAGGCGACGGAGTTTTCGTCGGAATCGCACTATCAAAGAAAGTCTGTGGACGGCGAAGCCTTTGAGGAAGATTGGAGCAGATTCGAGCGGTCGCTGAAGAGCGAGGCTCGATATTTTAGCAATGTAGCTGCGGAGGTATTGGCCAGCATTTTTGACGACGTGGCGGATGCCAAAACCGTGGATGGGAGATCAGTTCTTATGCTTGCTGGTCCTAGCACGCAGCTACCTAGCCTTTATCGGGCCCGAGTCTTCCAATCTCAGGAGAAACTCCAGGAAGGGCTGAAATGTCCAGAGCTGGAGATAGCTCCGCCTCCATCTCGGCTCGCGCGTGCAGGAAGAATGAACGCCGCAGGCATACCAGTATTCTACGGTTCCACCGATCCTAACACGGCCATGGCAGAGGTGCGCCCTCCCGTGGGAAGCAGTGTTATTATTGGGCGCTTTGATATCTTGAAGCCAATTCGGCTTCTTGACGTGACAGCTCTCAGCCGAGTTTTTGTTGAAGGAAGTATTTTTGATCGGGGCTATGCCGATCGCGCGAATCGCGCCCGCTTT
Organism: Inquilinus sp. YAF38; assembly: GCF_052113205.1. NCBI lineage: Bacteria > Pseudomonadati > Pseudomonadota > Alphaproteobacteria > Rhodospirillales > Rhodospirillaceae > Inquilinus > Inquilinus sp. YAF38. The sequence goes on from NZ_JBFRCU010000071.1 coordinate 37,076, forward strand.
CTGGAGAAATTGAGTCGTCGAGTCGTGCGGCCCGTCATGCCGGATGACGAGGTATTCGAGTATCTGGTCACCCAGGTTATGGCGGACTATCTCGCCGAACATCCCCGGATTGACGTGCATGGGATCTATTTTCCCTCAGTTCAGGTGCGAGGCCATGGTGCAAATGTCGTGCTGTTTCACAAATCCGCAAGGACAGGGAAAGCGGCACTGCCGGCAGGAAGCGAAGTGAGTGTGTTTCTACATGTTGATGAAGATTCGGATATGAAATACATTGTAAGAGAAAAGATTCATCGGAAAAAAGAATCTTTAAGTATGTCGTCAGATCACCTTCTTAAGGACACTGATACCATATTGAGTTTTCTAGATGAAGATGATGACCATAGACCACTCATGCTTGAGCTGGATCTGCGAAGTGTAGTGGTTCATGCCGTAGCCGGCGTCGCATTCCAAACGATCGAGACCCCGGTTGTTCGAACCCGCACGCAGCCGGGGCAACGTGACGATTTCTAGGCCCAAAGAGCCGAAGGCGGTCACGCCGCTTCGGGTGGCTCAATACTGTAGTGCCCCCCCGGAAATGAGACAGAGGAAAGGGTGACAGTTCTGGAGTGGACCCCTAAGGTGAGACAGGGAAAATAGGGACAGTTCTCTGAGAAAGGGAACCGATATCCAAGCCGGAGAGCCGCAGTTTCAACCGGGAATTCAAGCTGGAGGTGGTGCGGCGGATCGAGGCCGGGGAGAACGTCAGCGCGCTGGCGCGGGAGCTCGTGATCAAGCGAGCGATCCTGTACCGGTGGCGGGATGCCTATCGGCTGGGTAAGCCAGAGGCGCTGCGGCTGCGAGGGCAGCCGAGCAAGGCAGAGGCGCCGAAGTTGTCGGCGGCGCGGCTGGCGGCCGGCCGGGCCAATGACTTGGCCGAGAGCTTCATAAAGACACTCAAGACCGAGGAGTGGACGGACAGGCCTATCGCGACCCTGGCTCATGCCAGGGCCCAGATCGGCAGCTTCATCGAGGAGTTCTACAACCGCCAGCGGCTGCACTCCGCCCTCGACTACCTGACCCGAGGAATACGAAGCCACCTTGCCGCCATTGCGGCAGGCGCGCGCCCCTGCCGCAATGGCATCACCAACCTGACCTGTCTCTATTTATCGAGTCTCACGTCAGGGGTGCAGTCCAGCAAGCTACCGCTTCGCATGTCGGTCCCAATCTTTCTCCGAGATCGGCGGTGGTGAAGCTTCGAGCTTTGCCAGCAGCGCTTTCAGGTCGAGAGCGGTGTCGCGTTTCGCGATCAGGTACAGCTCGGTGCCATAGCCATAGATGCTCGCCCGACTCGACCGAAGAAGGTCGAACCCATGCCGCTCGCACCAAATCGCCCGCTCAGCCTGCGTTTGTTGATCGATCCCGTAGGGTTCGTCGGTGAACAGATGGGTCTTCGTCCGAGGATCATACCAGCCGTGGTCATGATCAACGCCAGGCGGGCGATTGTACCAATCACTGTTGGGATAGAAACGCTTGCCGGTCGAAGGCTTCAGCCCCGTCGCATCCATGAACTGCAAGGCGCGGGCGAGACGGCAGGTGAGCTTGCGGGCATGATCCTGATCGTCGCCCTTGTCATAGCCGTACAGGTGATTCTCCCCCTGTAATTGTGCGCCGCCGAGATAGCCCTTGAGATGATGGAGTCTGACCAGGTCGGTGAGAGGCTGGGAAAGATGTATCGTGAGATTTTCGGTGCCGCGGGTCTTACTCTTTCGATCGAACCAATACTGTGAGATCGTCACCGGAAAACGTGGCGCTGGCTTCGCCTCGCCAACATTGCGCGACGCATGGATGAAGTTCTGAAAACCGCCCGCGCGCGCAATATGGTCGAGCGCTTGCGCGTGCGTCATGCCGGTCTCGCGCTTCACCTTCTTGGCAGCGCGCTTCAGTCCATCGATCGTTGAAAATTGAATTGCCATGTCTGTCCTCCGATGCGGCCGAAGGAACACGTCGCTCGCTGCCATTTTCCAACAACCACTCGGAAAACGTGACACGGAAAAATCATCGTCAGCACAGTGTCGGTAAGGACTTCGCTATAGCGAGCGGCAGGCGCCTGTGGTTAGCCTTGTACACAATCATAGCGATCAGTACGCTCAGTCACAAGACCTCTGTCCGTGATGGCTCCAGGCGGCTGATTTTAGATTGCCATGTCGAGTAATAAAATTAGTATACGCAATAATAACTTTAATAATTCGTTGTTTATTTAATAAAAATCGTGGATCTTTAGCAAAACCTTGTAACATCGAAGATAATGCGTATCACATCCAAAGCAATCACTAAAGGCGCCGCGAACCATGAGAACTCAAGAGGCTCTTCCCAACATAGATATTGCCGTCACCATTGATGGGCGGACATTTCTTGAGAGGATGTCCGACTATGGAGCGGAGACCGGACGGTTCACCATTGAACGACACTATGACGCTCTGCGAGAGGTGGGCTTTCACGTCATCAATTTCAGGAATACAGACCCATCGGCGGAAACCGATTTCGGCGGACAACTGATAGTGCGTCCCAAGCAACCAAATCGCATTGCCATCGAAATGCGCGCGCCTAGGTGGCCCCCCGATCCTCCGACGCGTGAGAGCTATGCAGCCGCAGCCAGAGCTTTCTTTCTCCCGCTTCTGCAGACCTACAATAGGCAATTCGGAACGCGGTATAGGATTAGAATCGCCAAAGTGCCCCGACCATTCAAGCTGCCTCCGAGCGCGGAAATACTGTTCTCACGCTTTTGTGTCATGGCCAACACGAGTGGACTGCACCATCTCGACTGGCAGAGATTTTATAGTTTCGTGCAGCATTCGAGGACGGAAGTGCCGGAAGGCACGATGCGCCACCTGCTCGTACAAGTGGGTTTTTCGGATCACTACGCGGAACGCCTTGCAGATATCTACACGCATCTTTGGGCGTTCAAGCAACATAATTGACGACAGCCGAGCACCCGACGCGCTTGAAGCCGGACCTGTCCAAGCCATTGTTCGGCCGGTTCCGAAATTGCCCGATATCAGGCCACCACCGCGGCGGCCGCTCCTCGCGCGGACCAGATGCGTCTGGAGCGCTGCCCTGAGGTCCGGTGTCGCCCCCTTTGCGGACCACCGCTGATCGCTGAGGTGTTGTCCAGAACCGGGCGCCCCGACATCCACAAGCGCGCCCGGCCATAGCCGAGCCGGTGTCGGGCTCGGTGATCTCTCCGGCGCGGTCTCGTGCAGAAGAACCGTCATGGCGAGCCCCGCAGGGGCGTGGTCACCCGGGCGGCTCCGGCCCCCTGAGATGCCATGACGATTCATAGAGTTGCGGTTTTGCTTGACTCAAAGTTCCTGTTTTGTTCTAATTCAGGAATGGTCAATGGCACCACCAGGTTCAGGACTCCCTCCGCCGCTTCGCCGGCCACGGATGAGGCCGACCTCACGATGCTGTCCCGCCTGGCCCGTCTTGCCGAGGCGCTGGCCACGGGCTTCCAGGCCCAGGGCATGACCGCCCTCAAGGCCGGCGACCTCGATCGCGCCGGCACTGCCGAGACCCATTTCAGCGATCTGTTTCTTGGCATCCGCCGCGCCATTGCGCTTAAGGCCAGGCTGCGCCAGCAGCGCGAGGACGCGCAGCGCAGGGCGGCGGCCGGCAAGGACCGGCGGCAGGACCAGAAGGATCGGCGGCGTCGCGCCGTCGGCGAACGCCTCTCCCGCGCCATCGCCGTCGTCAAACCCGAGGCCCGCGAGCGGCTGACCACCGAGCTCTGGGAACGGCTCACCGAGGACGATCGCATCGACGTCGACCTCGCCGACACCGCTTTGCCGATCGAGGTCCTGATCCGGCGCCTCGGCCGCGCCATCGGCCTCTCCCGCCAAGCCCTCGCCGCCGCTCTCGGGCCGAAGGCCGATCCGGCCGGCGCCGGCCCGAAGCCATGGGACGAGGTCCCCGGCCAGGCCGCCCCTCCGCCCCCGCCGCCGCCCAGATACGACTTTACCCCCG
>NZ_JBFRCU010000072.1:0-41044 GCF_052113205.1 Inquilinus sp. YAF38
CGGCGGCGCTCGATCCGGCCATCCACCAGGGTGGCGATGCCGGCGGAATCATAGCCGCGATACTCCAGGCGTTTCAGCGCCTCGACCAGGCGGGACGCGACCGGCCGGGTCCCGACGATGCCGACGATGCCGCACATCAGCTCTTCTCCTGCACACGCCTGGCCTTCTCGGCCTTCTTCTTCTCGCGATAGCCGGGCGCCCAGCCGGGCTTGTCCTCCTGCCGGGCACGGCCGATCGCCAGCGCATCCGGGGCGACGTCGCGGGTGATGACGCTGCCGGCGGCGATGTTGGAGCGGTCGCCGACCGTCACCGGCGCCACCAGCACGGTGTCGGAGCCGACGAAGACCTCGGCGCCGATGCTGGTGCGGAACTTGTTGTAGCCGTCATAGTTCGAGACGATGGTGCCGGCGCCGATATTGGTCTTCGCGCCGACCGAGACGTCGCCGAGATAGGTCAGGTGGTTGGCCTTGGCGCCGGCGGCGAGGTCGGCCGCCTTCAGCTCGACGAAATTGCCGATATGCGCCCCCTCGCCCACCACCGTGACCGGGCGCAGCCGGGCGAAGGGCCCGATGCGGGCGCCGGTGCGGATCGTCGCCCCCTCGATATGGCTGAAGCCGAGGATCTCGACCCCGTCCTCGACGGTAACTCCGGGGCCGAAGAACGTCGACGGCCCGATCAGCACGTCGCGCCCGAGCCTGGTGTCGGCCGAGAGCCAGACGGTCTTAGGGTCGACCAGCGTCGCGCCGCCGAGCATGGCCTGGCGGCGCAGCCGGTCCTGCAGTATGGCCTCGGCATCGGCCAGTTCGACCCGGGAGTTGATGCCCAGCACCTCCGCCGGGTCGCCTTCGACCACGCTGCAGGCCCAGCCGCGGGCCCGCGCCGCCTGGACCGTGTCGGTCAGGAAGAACTCGCCCTTGGCGTTCTCGGCCTTCAGCGCGGCGATCAGGTCCGGCAGGCGGCGGCCGTCGAAGGTCATGATGCCGGCGTTGCACAAGCCGATCTGACGCTCGAAATCGCTGGCCTCGGAGAATTCGACGATGCGGTCGAGGCCGCCATCGCCKGTCAGCACCAGCCGGCCATATTGCAGCGGGTCGGCCGGGCGCATGCCGAGCACCACCACCGCCGGGTCCTCCGCGGCGCGCCGGGCCTCCACCAGCCGCCCCAGCGTCGCCGTGGTCAGCAGCGGCGTGTCGCCGAACAGGACGATGACGTCGCCGTCAAAACCTTCGAGTGCCGGCAGCGCCGCGCGCACCGCGTCGCCGGTGCCCTTCTGCTCGGGCTGGACCACGGTCGGCACCGGGAGGACGCTCTTGGCCACCGCCTCCATCCCCGGCCCGACCACCACGGCGATCCGCTCGGGCACCAGCGCCTGGGCGGCGGCGACCACATGGCCGAGCATCGACCGGCCGGCGATCTCGTGCATCACCTTGGGACGGTCGGATTTCATCCGTGTGCCCTTGCCGGCGGCGAGGATGAGGCAGGCGACAGCGCTCACGGGGGCTCCACAATCACGGACCATATCCCGCGTGGTCTGCCACGAACGCCGCCAAAGCGAAATTCAATTATTGTTTCGGCGAATTACGCGCCGCGGTTGAGCCTAGGACGCACCCGCCACAACCGCACGGAGGTGCACCACCACAAGGCCCCAGGGAGAGTCACTCTGAATCCGCACCGGCACCGCCGGCAGGCCGGCGCCCGGCGAGGCCAGCCAGGTGTCGACCACCCGCTGCTCCGATGTCCGCGAGCTGCGCTGGAAATACTCGGTCGGCCTCGGGCTTCGTCGCTCGTCGCCGAAATTGAAGTCGCCGACCACGGGGGTCAGCGACGCGGTGCAGCGCAGGGCCGACCCGCCATACAGCCCCAGATCCGATTTCTGCAGGGTCACCGTGCCGCCGTCGGCCAGGTCGGCGCGGTATAGCCGGCGCCCGTCGAACACCGGCACCTGGCCCTTGCAGGCCTCGGTGCCGAGACGCAGGGCCTGCAGGATCGAGACCACGCCGCTCAGCGGATCCACGGCATGGACAAGCTGTTCCGGCGGAATGGTCTGCTCGCGCTTCGGCTTCTTGCGCGGGACGATGTCGACATCCATCCGGCCGCCGCCGAGGAAGGTGATGGTGGTGGTGCGGGCGTCGTCGCCGTTGATGCGCTCGACCACGTTGCGGGCCGGGCGCACTCGGGCGCCGTCCAGCGCGCCGCTGGACTGCACGTTCGAATGCCAGTCGCTGAAGGCCGCGGCGACGCCGACGACATGGGCCGACAGGCCGACGTCGTAGCGGTCGCTCGCCAACGACACGCCGGAGGTCACCTCCAGCATGCGCACGCCGCCGACATAGACGTCATAGGTCATGCGGGCATTGGCATCGGCGGCCGCGGCGGGGCCGGCTCCCATCAGGACGCCGGTCAGAGCAGCGATGGCGGTGGGGAGGAGACGGAACATGCGCGTCTTGTACCTCGCAGCGGCGACGGGTCGCCAGACTGGGAAGAAACTGGGGCGCGATTGCGGCGATAACCAGGGGTCCCGGCCAAGAGCCGGCTCACCGTTCGGCCGAGCCGGACCTCAGCCGAGGAAATCCGAGGCGTGTTTCGACGCCTCGACTCCCGGATCCGCTAGAGCCGCCGCATCCAGAACGAGGCCGGCTCCCGTTCGCCGCCATGATAGAGGACGGGGCAGGCCTGCTTGAGCCTTTCCGGATGCCGATGCCACAACCAGTTCATCGCGCACAGCACCTCGAATTCCCGGTTGAAGCTCAGGAACGCTTCAAGCAGGTATTGCTCGTTCCACAGCCGCCGTTCCTCCAGGACCCAATCCGACCGATAATCGCGCGGCGTGAAGATGTCGTGGATGTGAACAAAGCATCCCGATGGGATGATTTGCAGAAGATACAGGTATTCATACAAAACGTCGCCCTGCGGCCGAATGACATGCGTCGAGTCGATGAACAGGATGTCGTTCGGCTCCAGCTCCTTGAAAATGGCCGGATCGATCGCTTCGACCTTTTCGCGGAGGACTTCGACACCGATCCGCTCCAGCCAGGGCTGCTCAAACGGCTCGATGCAGACATGGCGGCAACGATAGCTGCTGTCGTCCTGGATATTCCGCTCTATGGCCAGCCGCGCCATCAGCGTAGACTGGCCGCTGCCGATCTCGATGATACGCGCCGGCTTGAAATGCCGAATCATGTTGTAGAGCGTTTCGGAATCGCCGGGGCCGAAGGTGTCGTTGATGTAGCCGTAGGCGTCTTCCGCCGCCTTCTTCATCGGGATGGATTGCAGTTCGTCGGTGAAGTGGAATTTCTCCATCAGCGCGAACTGGCCCTGATCATTGAAGTCTAAGCTCGGGATCACCCGCTCCTGCTCCAAGGGCCGGGTAATATCCGCCTTTGTCACGAACGGCGAATAGTAGTGATGGCGAATCAGGCTGACCCCGATCCGGTCCACGAGCCCGCGTGACCGCGGCAGCCTGTGATTGCCTTTGACCAGGGCCCATAGCACGGGCGCGGTCAGCGCCACGACCGGCAACGCGAGCAGGTCGAGCACAGGCCCGGCCCGCTTCAGCATGGTCTTCACACCTGCCCTCTTCACCATCACCTCGCTCTCTGATTACTTCAAGGTCTGCACTTTTACTTCTAACAGGAAAAGCAGGCCGGTTAGTGGCGACAGATTATCTGAGGCGGCCGCCGAGGCAAGCCCGGCGACGCAGGTTCGACGAGAAATTTGGAGACAACGATGCACGATTGGGTCGAGGCCTTGTCGCCTCGGCGGCGGGCAACGGACGGGATGAACCGGGCATGCGATCAGTGCGTTCCCCGGAATGGACCGATCTGATCCAATCCCGGCCACAATCGTATCGTAGCAACTATCGTTGCGGGCATCCCATGGATGCATTTGACACCGCGTCGCTCATGCATCACCGTCTGTCTATTCCGATATGGGGGAAGTTGATTGCTGCTTTCAATTCAAGCGTGCAGAGGCATTGCCGCGCTGCTGGTCGTGCTCTACCATTTGAATACGGAAATATTCCATAGGCCGAAATACTTTCCCGGCCGGCCGTTCGGGTCGGTATTTGATTTCGGCCATTCGGGCGTTGAGTTCTTCTTTGTTCTCAGCGGGTTTATCATTGTCTTCGCTCACGGGCGCGACATCGGTCGCGTCGATCAGTTGCCCCGCTATCTGTGGCGCCGATTCCAGCGCATCTATCCGATCTACTGGGTCGTGTTGGTCGGGGTCGCTTCGATCTATTTTACGGTCCCGTCATTCGGCAAGGGCTACGAAACCGACCCTGTTACGATCCTGTCGTCCTTTACGCTGGTCTATGCGGATGGCAACACCGTCGTCGGGGTGGCCTGGACCCTCTACCACGAAATCCTGTTCTACGCGGCCTTTGCTGCGCTGATCTGGAACCGGACAGCCGGCTTCCTTCTTTTCGGCGCCTGGGGCGTCGGCATCGTCGTCTTCCATGCCGTCTCTCCGGACGCACCATCCTTCATTGGTTTCCTGGCCTCGCCGATGAACCTGCTGTTCCCGCTGGGCATGCTGTCGGCCGTCGTCTACAGATCGGACGTCAAGCTGCCTGCCGGAACCGTCGCCTTGGTCGGCGCCTTGGTTTTCCTGGCTTGCGGTGCCGCCGAGCTGGCCTACGGTCGCTCGAAGGCCGGACCGCTGGTCTATGGCCTGGGAAGCGCACTGCTGATCGTCGGTCTCGGGCGGCTGGAGGCGACCGCTCGAATCCGCATTCCGAGACTCCTGGTATACCTCGGTGCGGCGTCCTACTCGATCTACCTGACGCATTTTCCGCTGCTGTCTCTGTTCGCCAAGATTGCGGTGGCGGCCGGCCTGCGATCGGTGCCGGACTGGCTGTCGTTCTTCCTGATCGGCAGCGTCGCGGTTGCGGTTGGATGCGCATTCCATGCCGTCATCGAACGCCCGTTGCTGCGCTGGATCGGGAATGCCCGGAAAGTGTCGGGGCCGCATCCGCAACCGGCGCAGACACGCTGAGCACGGCCAAATCGGTGCCGGTGTCCGGAGAGGCACCGGAAGCGGTGCCGAACTGCAGCTGAGTGCTTGAGAAGAAGTGGTGGGCGCGACAGGGATTGAACCTGTGACCCCTCCCGTGTGAAGGGAGTGCTCTCCCGCTGAGCTACGCGCCCCCGTATCGTCGGGGCCGCTTAAGTACGAGGCGGCATCCCGGCTGTCAAGGCCGCAATGCGGCGGCCTAGCAGAGTTTTCGTCAGGCCGCCCGGCGCTGCTCGATCGCCGTCTCGACCAGGTCGACGGCGGCGCGTAGGACCTCCGGCCCCGCCCCCGGGCGGTGCGCGTTCTCGGCCAGATGCCGGCGGAAGGCGCGGGCGCCCGGCACGGCCTGGTACAGGCCGAGGATGTGGCGGGTCATCGAGCCCAGCGGGACGCCCTTCGAGCGCATCGCCTCGACATAAGGCAGGAAATCGTCGACCACGTCGCGGCGGCCGCGGACGGCACCGTCCTCGCCGAACAGGCGGCGGTCGGCCTCGGCCAGCATCCAGGGGTTCTGATAGGCCTCGCGGCCGATCATCACGCCATCGACATGCTCGAGCTGCTCCGCGGCGGCGTCGAGCGAGGTGATGCCGCCGTTGATGGCGATGGCGAGATGCGGGAAATCGCGCTTCAGCCGGTGCACCACGTCGTAGCGCAGCGGCGGGATCTCGCGGTTCTCCTTCGGGCTCAGCCCGCTCAGCCAGGCCTTGCGGGCGTGGACGATGAAGGTGTCGCAGCCGGTCTCGGCGACCGTGCCGATGAAGGCCACCAGCTCTTCATAGCTGTCGCGGTCGTCGATGCCGATGCGCGACTTGACCGTGACCGGCACGTCGCAGGCGGCGCGCATCGCGGCGACGCAGGCGGCAACGGTCGCAGGTTCCGCCATCAGGCAGGCGCCGAAACGGCCGGACTGCACCCGGTCGCTGGGGCAGCCGACATTCATGTTGATCTCGGCATAGCCCCAGTCGGCACCGATGGCGGCGGCGCGGGCCATCGCCTCCGGGTCGCTGCCGCCGAGCTGCAGCGCCACCGGCTGTTCCGCCTCGGAGAAGCCGAGGATGCGCTCGCGGTCCCCATGCAGCACCGCCCCGGTCGTCACCATCTCGGCGTACAGCCGGACACGGCGCGAGACCTGGCGCAGGAAGAACCGGCAGTGCCGGTCCGTCCAGTCCATCATCGGCGCCACGGAGAAGCGGTGCGTGTCGGCGTTCGGGGTCATAGCCGCAGTCTAGCGGGGAGGACGCCGGGACCGAAACCCCGGCGCACCCTTTTGGTTACCGACCGACCGGCCGGCGGCGCATCGGCGCCGAGCCGGCGTCGTTGGCCGGCGCAGCACGGCGCTCGCCGCCCTGCTGCGCCGGGCGCTGGCCCTGACCCTGATGGCCATGGCCATGCGGACGCTGGCCCTGGGGCCGCTGCCCCTGGCCGTGCGGGCGCTGGCCCTGATGGCCCTGCGGGCGCTGGCCCTGGCCCTGCGGCCGGCCGCGATGCTGGCGCGGAGCCGGGCCGGCGCCGCCCTGGCGGAACGGGACGGTGGAGCGGTAGGCGTGCTCCTCCACCACCGGCACCGGCTGGCGGATCAGCTTCTCGATGTCGCGCAGGAACGCCCGCTCCTCGACGTCGCAGAACGAGATCGCCATGCCGTCGGCGCCGGCGCGCGCGGTGCGGCCGATGCGGTGGACATAGCTCTCCGGCACGTTCGGCAGCTCGAAGTTGATCACGTGGCTGACGCCGTCGACATCGATGCCGCGGGCAGCGATGTCGGTGGCGACCAGCACCCGGACCTTGCCTTGGCGGAAGCCGAGCAGGGCCCGCTCGCGCTGGCTCTGCGACTTGTTACCGTGGATTGCGTCGGCGTTGATGCCGGCCTGGGTCAGCTGCTTGGCGACGCGGTCGGCGCCGTGCTTGGTGCGGGTGAACACCARGACGCGGCGGATGCTCTCGTCGTCACGCAGGATCTCGGTCAGCAGCGACCGCTTGTCGTCCTTCTCGACGAACATGACGCGCTGGTCGATGCGCTCGGCCGTGGTCGCGACCGGCGCGACCTCGACCCGCACCGGGTCGGTCAGCAAGCGGCCGGCCAGGTCGGAGATGTCGGCCGGCATGGTGGCGGAGAAAAACAGGCTCTGCCGCTTCGCCGGGATGGTGGCGACGATCTTCCGGATGGCGTGGATGAAGCCCATGTCGAGCATCTGGTCGGCTTCGTCGAGAACGAAGACTTCGAGATCGCTGAGCCGGATGGCGTTCTGGGACATCAGGTCGAGCAGGCGGCCGGGGGTGGCGACCAGGATGTCGACGCCCTGCGCCATGGTGCGGATCTGCGGGCCCATGCCGACGCCGCCGAACACGGTGGTGCGGGTCAACGGCAGGTGCCGGCCGTAGACGCGGAAGCTCTCAGCGATCTGGCTGGCCAGCTCGCGGGTCGGGCTCAGCACCAGCACGCGGCAGCCGCGACGCGGCGGGGTGCGCCGGTCGGCCATCAGCCGGTGCAGGATCGGCAGGGCGAAGGCGGCGGTCTTGCCGGTGCCGGTCTGGGCGACGCCCAGCAGGTCGCGGCCCTGCAGCAGGTGGGGAATGGATTGCGCCTGGATCGGCGTCGGGGTCTCGTAGCCTTCAGCCGACAGCGCCTTGAGAAGGAGCGGGTTCAGGCCGAGATCGGTAAAGTTGGTCAAGGGATGCTTTCGGTAACAATGACGCCGAACCACTGGACTCCGGGTCGTGCCGGGGTCGTGGCGATAAGCGCGGGGTTGACGATGACGCCCCGCGCGATCTGGGCAGTCGGATGGGTTCGATCGGGACCGACAGGACGCATCCCGGAGGGAGCGCTCACGCGATCGGTGGCCGACGGCTGCTGTGGCAGCGACCGGAATGTCGTTGCGCAGTGCACAAAAGTCAAGCCTGTCGGGACTTTGCATTCCTGCCCTGCATGACGGGTCAGGATATTTCGTTCGGTTTTGCCGATCGGGAACGGCTGCGATCGATTCTCCTTGCCGTCGGTCCTGGATCACGGGACCGTCAGGCATGAACGTCACCCTGCGCCAGATCGCCTACTTCACCGCGGTGGCGGAGGCCGGGTCGGTCTCCGGCGGCGCCGCTTCGGTCGGCATCTCGCAATCGGCGATCACCGATGCGCTGAAGGCGCTGGAGGAGCAGACCGGCGCCCGGCTGTTCGAGCGCCATGCCCGTGGCGTCATCCTGACCTATCCCGGCCACCAGTTCCTGCGCCACGCCCGCACCATCCTGGCCGCCGTGGCCGACGCCCAGAACGCGCTGAAGACGCTGCCGGAGGCGGTGCAGGGCACGCTGCCGCTCGGCGTCACCACCATGGTCTCCGGCTATTTCCTGGCCGACCTGCTGGCCCGGTTCCGGCGGGTGTTCCCGAACGTCACGGTCGAGGTGATCGAGGAGGAGCGGACTTATATCGAGCACCTGATGATCAACGGCGAGATTGCGGTCGCGGTGATGATCGTCTCGACCCTGGACAACCGCGACGCGCTGGAGAGCGAGATCCTGGTCCGCTCCGAAAGCCGGCTGTGGCTGCCGCCGGACCACCGCTTCATGGGGCGCGAGGCGATCCCGCTGGCCGAGATCGTCGACGAGCCGCTGATCGCGCTGGCGGTGGACGAGATCGTCGAGGCCAGCGACCTGTTCTGGCGCGCCGCCGGGCTGATCCCGAAGCGCGTCCTGCGCACCGCCTCGGTCGAGGCCGTGCGCAGCCTGGTGGCGACCGGCGCCGGCGTCGCCATCCTGCCCGACATGGCCTATCGCCCCTGGTCGCTGGAGGGCGACCGGATCGAGGCCCGGCCGCTGGCCGACCCGCTGCCGACGCTCGATGTCGGCGTGGTCTGGCGCCGCGGCTCTCCCCTCTCGACCCAGGCCGAGACCTTCATCCAGGTGGCGCGCACCCATCCGGCGCCGCGCCTGCGGTCGCTGTAGCTCCGCCTCAGTCGGCCAATCCCATCACGAAGGCGATCGCCACGTTCAGCCGCGCGATGTCGGCAGGCGACAACTGGCCGATCCTGCGGCCGATGCGCTCACTCCGCACGGTCACCGGCTTGTCCACCATGATCTGGGATAGGGTCCGAAGGCCATTGTCCGGGCCAGGCTCGATCGTGATCCGGAAGTCAGGGGCGTCGGCGATCTCCGAGGTCATCTGGCAGACGATCACCGACGCATGCTCGGGCGGGAACACGTCGGACTGCACGATGACGGCCGGCCGCGGCTTGCCGTAGTCGCCCGATGCAGCGACGGTCACGATGTCACCGCGGCGCATCGTCGTCGAATTCAGAGACGGTTTCGATCCATGCCAGTGCGTCGTCTTCCACAGCTCGATCGAGAGCTGCGACCTGCTTAGCGACGCGCTTCCGGACGAGGGCCGTCCGGGCATCGGGGACGCTCAACCGGACATCGCGGAGCCCGCGCGACCGTTGCCGCTGACGCATCGCCTTCATACGTTCCGCTGCCGTCACTGCAATCTCCACTGATGTCACGCGTGACGGAGTGTAACGCGTGACATCGGAGAGCACCAGAGGGCCGACGCGAAGGAGCAGGCAAAGCCATCGGTTTCTCCGATAGCAAATCAGGATATTTCATATTTCTCGGCAATCCGGCAACGGACCTACCATTCTCCTCAACAAACAACGGGGAGATCAAGATGGGATCGCAGCTTCGCCGGATGCTCGCCCTGGGCAGCGCCCTGGTGTTTGGCAGCACCACCCTGGCCGGCGCCGCACCGTTGACCAAGGTCGGAGATGGCGAGGGCCAAGTCGATATCGTCGCCTGGGCCGGCTATATCGAGCGCGGCGACAGCGACAAGGCCTATGACTGGGTCACCGGCTTCGAGAAGGAGACCGGCTGCAAGGTCAACGTCAAGACCGCCGGCACCTCGGACGAGATGGTCGCGCTGATGAACGAGGGCGGCTTCGACCTCGTCACCGCCTCCGGCGACGCCAGCCTGCGCCTGATCTACGGAAAGCGGGTGCAGGAGATCAACACCGAGCTGGTGCCTGGCTGGAAGACGATCGACAAGCGGCTGCAGAACGCGCCCTGGTTCACCGTCGACGGCAAGCATTATGGCGTGCCCTATCAGTGGGGCCCGAACGTGCTGGCCTACAACACCGATGTGTTCAAGGAGCCGCCGAAGAGCTGGAGCGTGGTGTTCGAGCCGACAACCCTGCCCGACGGCAAGCCGAACAAGGGCCGGATCGAGGCCTATGACGGGCCGATCTACATCGCCGATGCGGCGCTGTATTTGATGAAGGCGAAGCCCGAGCTCGGCATCAAGGACCCGTACCAGCTGAACGAGGACCAGTACAAGGCGGCGCTCGATGTGCTGCGCGGCCAACGCCAGCTGGTGATGCGCTACTGGCATGATGCGACAGCCCAGGTCGACGACTTCATCAATGAGGGCGTCGTCGCCTCCTCGACTTGGCCATTCCAGGTCAATCTGCTGAAGTCGCAGAACAAGCCGGTGGCGAGCGTGATCCCCGAGGAAGGGGCGACCGGCTGGGCCGACACCACCATGCTGCATGCCGATGCGGCGCACCCGAACTGCGCCTATAAATGGATCGAGCATTCGCTGAATGCGAAGGTGCAGGGCGACCTGGCCGCCTGGTTCGGTTCGGTGCCGGTGGTGCCGGACGCCTGCAAGGGCAACGAGCTGCTCGGCGCCGAGGGCTGCAAGACCAACGGCTTCGACAATTTCGAGAAGATCCACTTCTGGACCACGCCGCGCCAGCAATGCGAGGCGCATCCGGAAGGCTGCGTGCCCTATCTGCGCTGGGCCACGGATTACATCGCCGTCCTCGGCGGACGGTAGGCCCGCCCACCACCCACCTGTCATGCCCGGGCTTGACCCGGGCATTCAGAGAATGTCGACAGCCTCTGGATTGCCGGGTCAAGCCCGGCAATGACAGGTGGTGCTTAGGCAGAAGCCCTTTCCCCATTCCGGGCCATCCCCATGACCGACCGCAGCATCGCCGTCCGCTTCGACCATGTCAGCCGCCATTTCGGGTCGGTGCGGGCGGTGGACGATGTCAGCTTCGAGATCCGCGACGGCGAGTTCTTCTCAATGCTCGGCCCCTCCGGCTCGGGCAAGACCACCTGCCTGCGCCTGATTGCGGGATTCGAGCTGCCGACCGCGGGACACCTGCTGCTGCACGGCGGCGACGTCTCCGCCACCCCGCCCTATGACCGCGACGTCAACACCGTGTTCCAGGACTACGCCCTGTTCCCGCATATGAGCGTGTGGGAGAACGTGGCCTATGGCCTGATGATCCGGCGCGTGCCGAAGCCGGAGCGGCGACGCCGGGCCGAGGAGATGCTGGCCATGGTCAAGCTCGGCGACCTCGCCGGGCGCAGGCCGGCCCAGCTGTCGGGCGGCCAGCGCCAGCGCGTCGCYCTGGCTCGCGCTCTGGTCAACCGCCCCTCGGTGCTGCTGCTGGACGAGCCGCTCGGCGCCCTCGACCTCAAGCTGCGCGAGGCGATGCAGGAGGAGCTGAAGGCGCTGCAGCGTCAGGTCGGCATCACCTTCGTCTATGTCACCCACGACCAGGGCGAGGCCCTGGCGATGAGCGACCGGGTGGCGGTGTTCAACCGCGGCCGGGTCGAGCAGATCGACACGCCCGCCGCGATCTATGACCGGCCGGCTACCGCCTTCGTCGCCGGCTTCGTCGGCGCATCGAACATGGTCGACGCCGCCACGGCCGGGAAGCTGATGGGCCAGGCCCGGGCCTTCGCCCTGCGGCCGGAGCGTATCCGGATCCTGGGCGACGGCCAGCCGGCAGCTGCCGATGCGGTCGAGGTGGCCGGCACGGTCGACGGCGTCAGCTTCCTCGGCGCCACCACCCGCTACCGCGTGGCGCTGGCCCCCGGCGGCGCCGTCGACGTGGTCGAATCCAATCTCGACACCGCCCCCAAGACGCCGGGACAGGCGGTGCGGCTGGCCTGGCGGCGCGACCACGCCCATCCGCTCGCGGATGTCGCGGCATGACCATGGCCGCCACCCTGCCCGCCCCGGCGGCGGACGGCATCGGCCGGCGCATGGCGCGGCTGCTGTACCGCAACGGCTGGCTGCTGCTGATCCTGCTGCTGGCGCCACCGCTGCTGTGGCTCGGCGTGGTCTATCTCGGCTCGCTGTTCGCCCTGCTGCTGCAGAGCTTCTATTCGGTCGACGGCTTCACCGGGATGATCGTCCCGGAATTCACGCTGTCGACCTATGCCGACCTTCTGACCGCCGCCAACATGGACGTGGTGCTGCGCACCGCGGGGATGGCCGCGGCGGTGACGATCCTGTGCGCGCTGATCGGCTTCCCGATCGCTTATTACGCGGCCCGCTATGCCCGCGGCCGGACCAAGGCCGCCTTCTACATCGCGATCATGCTGCCGCTGTGGTCGAGCTACCTGGTCAAGGTCTATGCCTGGAAGCTGATCCTGGCGCGCGAGGGCGTGGTCACCTGGCTGGCCGCCAAGCTGCACCTGACCTGGCTGCTGGACGGCATCCTGGCTCTGCCGGTGGTCGGCGGCGCGTCGCTGTCCAGCGCCTATCTCGGCACCGCCACGGTCTTCGTCTATATCTGGCTGCCCTACATGATCCTGCCGGTGCAGGCGGCGCTGGAGCGGGTGCCGCGGTCGCTGACCGAGGCCTCGGCCGATCTCGGCGCCAAGCCATCCCAGACCTTCTGGACCGTGATCCTGCCGCTGGCCTTTCCCGGGGTGGCCGCCGGGTCGATCTTCACCTTCTCGCTGACCCTGGGCGACTACATCATCCCGGGGATCATCGGCTCCTCCCGCCCCTTCATCGGCCAGGTGGTGCTGCAACTGCAGGGCACCGCCGGCAACGTGCCGCTGGCCGCCGCCTTCACCGTGGTGCCGATCGTGATCATGGCCGTGTACCTGACGGCGGCGAAGCGCCTGGGGGCCTTCGATGCGCTCTGAAGGCAAAGCCACGGCGGGCAAGCTTTCCGCGGGGACCAGCGCTCCGCTCGGTCTGCGCCTGATGGCGCTCGGCGGCATCCTGTTCCTGCATGTGCCGCTGCTGTTCATCCTGCTCTACGCCTTTTCCAGCGACGAGAAGACCTTCCAGTTCCCGCCGCCGGGACTGACGCTGCGCTGGTTCACCGTCGCCTGGCTGGACCGGCCGGATATCTGGGCCGCCCTGTGGCTGTCGGTGAAGGTGGCGGCGATGGCGACGCTGCTGGCGATCGTGCTGGGCACCTGCGGCGCCGCCGCGGTCTGGCGCAGCAAGTTCTTCGGCCGCGAGTCGCTGTCGCTGCTGATCATCCTGCCGATCGCCCTGCCCGGCATCATCACCGGCATCGCCCTGCGCTCGGCCTATTCGCTGCTGGAGATCCCGTTCAGCTTCTGGACCATCGTCATCGGCCACGCCACCTTCTGCATCGTCGTGGTCTACAACAACGTGCTGGCCCGGTTCCGGCGCACCTCCGGCTCGCTGATCGAGGCGTCGATGGATCTCGGCGCCGACGCGTTCCAGACCTTCCGCCACGTGGTGCTGCCGAACATCGCCACCGCGCTGCTGGCCGGCGGCATGCTGGCCTTCGCGCTCAGCTTCGACGAGGTCATCGTCACCACCTTCACCGCTGGCCAGCAGCAGACCCTGCCGATCTGGATGCTGGGCGAGCTGATCAAGCCGCGGCAGCGGCCGGTGACCAACGTCGTCGCCATCATCGTCATCGTCGTGACGTTCCTGCCGATCCTCGGCGCCTATTGCCTGACCCGTGACACCCACGATTTTTCCGGCTCCGGGAAGTGAGGAGACATTCCATGGACATCGAGCTTCTGATCGACGGCGCCCTGGTCAAGGGCGAAGGCCAGGCCGAGAAGGTGCTGAACCCGGCGACGGCCGCGCTGATCGTCGAGGTGCCGGAAGCGTCCCAGGCCCAGCTCAACGCCGCCGTGGCCGCCGCCGCCCGGGCGTTCGAAAGCTGGTCGCAGACCACGCCGGCCCAGCGCGCCGGCCATCTGCTGCGGCTGGCCGACGCGATCGAGCGCGAGGCCGAGGCCTTCGCCCGGCTGGAATCGCTGAACTGCGGCAAGCCCTACGCCCGGGTGCTGGAAGACGAGCTGCCGGCGATCATCGACACCTTCCGCTTCTTCGCCGGCGCCACGCGCTGCCTGACCGGCTCGGCCGCGGGCGAATATGTCGCCAACCACACCAGCATGATCCGGCGCGATCCGATCGGCGTGGTCGGGTCGATCGCGCCCTGGAACTATCCGCTGATGATGCTGGCCTGGAAGATCGCCCCGGCCCTGGCCGCCGGCAACACGGTGGTGATGAAGCCGTCGGAGCAGACGCCGCTGACGGCGCTGAAGCTGGGCCGCACCCTGGCCGAGCTGTTCCCGAAGGGCGTGATCAACATCGTCACCGGCCGCGGCGAGACCATCGGCTCGGCCCTGACCGCCCATCCGCAGGTGCGGATGGTGTCGCTGACCGGCGACATCGCCACCGGCCAGAAGGTGCTGCAGGCGGCGGTGAAGAACCTGAAGCGCACCCATCTCGAGCTCGGCGGCAAGGCGCCGGTGCTGGTGTTCGACGACGCCGATCTCGAGGCGGTGGTGGCCGGCGTCCGTGCCGGCGGATTCTACAATGCCGGGCAGGACTGCACCGCCGCCTGCCGGATCTATGCCGGGCCGAAGATCTATGACCGGCTGGTGGCCGACCTGTCCGGCGCCGTCGCCAGCCTGAAATACGGCTCGCCCGACGACGCGGCGACCGAGCTGGGGCCGCTGATCAGCGAGCGCCAGCGCGACCGGGTGGCCAGCTTCGTCGAGCGCGCGGCGGCGCAGAAGCACACCGAGATCGTCACCGGCGGCGGCAAGGCCGAGGGCAGTGGCTACTTCTTCAAGCCGACCCTGGTGGCCGGCGCGCTGCAGAGCGACGAGATCGTGCGCAAGGAGGTGTTCGGGCCGGTGGTCTCGGTCACCCGCTTCGACGATCCGGACGCCGCCATCGCCTGGGCCAATGACAGCGACTACGGCCTCGCCTCCTCGGTCTGGACCAGCAACGTGAAGACGGCGCTGAAGACCGCGGCCCGGCTGCAATATGGCTGCGTCTGGGTGAACGCGCATTTCACCCTGACCAGCGAAATGCCGCATGGCGGGCTGAAGATGTCCGGCTACGGCAAGGACATGTCGATGTATGGGCTGGAGGACTACACCGTCGTCCGCCATGTGATGCTGAACTTCAGTTGAGGTTCCGCCGGTAGGTGTTGTGTCGGTAGGTTGGGTTCGTGCATACGAACCCAACACCTCCCAGGCGTCGCGGTGTTGGTTTCGCTCCCGCGAACCCAACCTACGGGCCCTGCAACAGCAATCGGCAACCCCTTGCCTCAAACCATCACCATCACCATCATCGGCGGCGGCCCCGCGGGGCTGATCGCAGCGCAGCGCCTGGCCGAGGCCGGGCGGCGCGTGACCGTCTACGACCGCATGCCGACGGTCGGGCGGAAGTTCCTGATGGCCGGGCGCGGCGGTCTGAACCTGACCCATTCCGAGCCGCTCGACCGCTTCATCACCCGCTATGGCCCGGCGCAGGGCTGGATCGAGCCGCTGGTCCGCGCCTTCACGCCCGACGACCTCCAGGCCTGGAGCCATGATCTCGGCGTCCCCACCTTCGTCGGCTCCAGCGGCCGGGTGTTCCCGGAGAGCCTGAAGGCCTCTCCCCTGCTCCGAGCTTGGCTCGGCCGGTTGGCGCAGCTTGGCGTCGAGGTCCGGCCCCGGCATGACTGGATCGGCCTCACAGACGGCAACCGGCCGCTGCTGCGCGGGCCGAAAGGGGAGTTCGAGGCCGGGGCCGACGCCACCATCCTGGCGCTCGGCGGCGCCAGCTGGCCACGGCTGGGCGGCGATGGCGGCTGGGCCCCGATCCTGGCGACGCGCGGCGTCCGCATCGCGCCGCTGCAACCGGCCAATGCCGGCGTCGAGATCGCCTGGTCGTCCCATCTGCGCGACCGCTTGGCCGGCACGCCCTTGAAGCGCATCGCCCTGACCTTCGCCGGCCGCACGGTGCGCGGCGAGGCGGTGATCGCTGTCACCGGCCTGGAAGGCGGTGCCGTCTACGCGCTCGGGCCCGGGCTGCGCGAGGCGATCGCGCGAGATGGCGGCGCGGTGCTGACGCTCGACCTGCGGCCGGACATGAATGCGGCGGAGATCGCCGACCGACTGTCGCACGCGGGCAGCAGCGACAGCGTCCCGAACCGGCTGCGCCGCGCCCTGTCGCTGACCGGCCCGGCGTATTCCCTGCTGCGCGAGGGTTTCGCCGCCGACGCGCTGGCAACACCGGAAGCCATGGCCGCCGCGATCAAGGCGATCCCGCTGCGCGTCACCGGCCTCCGGCCGCTCGCCCGCGCCATCTCCACCGCCGGCGGCATTCGCCTCGACGGCCTGACCCCGGCGCTGGAGCTGAAGGCCCTGCCTGGCATCTTCGCCTGCGGCGAGATGCTGGATTGGGAGGCGCCGACCGGCGGCTACCTGCTGCAGGGCTGCTTCGCCACCGGCGTCGCCGCCGCTGCTGGGTTGCTCGGGGTATCGCGTCCCGCATCGACACACCCGGGCACTACCGACTAGCCTGCGCCTCTCTTACATCCTGGAAGGATAACGCCATGGCCGACCCGGTTCTGACCGGCAACACGGGCTCGGTCGTGACGATCCGGCTCAACCGGCCGGAGAAGAAGAATGCGATCAACCGCGCCATGTACGAGGCGCTGACGGCCGCGCTGCGCGCTGCGGCCACGGCCCGGTCGGTCCGCGTCGTCATACTCCGGGGTGGCGACGACTTCTCCGCCGGCAATGACATCGCGGATTTCCTCGCCAGCGGCAAGCCGGCCGGGATGCAGCCGGTGCTGGATTTCTTCGATGTCCTGGCCGGCTTTCCCAAGCCGCTGATCGCCGGGGTGCGCGGCGCCGCGATCGGCATCGGCACCACCCTGCTGCTGCATTGCGACGTGGTGCTGGCCACACCCTCGGCCCGGTTCCAGCTGCCCTTCGTCCAGCTTGGCCTGGTGCCGGAGGCCGCCTCCACCCTGCTGCTGCCGGCAGCCGTCGGCCGGCTGAAGGCCGCCTGGTGGCTGCTGACCGGCGACGGCTTCGACGCCGAGGCCGCATTGGCGGCGGGGCTGATCACCAAGACCGTCGCTGAGACCGCGCTCGACACCGACCTCAACGCCCTGGCCGCGCGCCTCGCCGCCCTGCCCCCGGCGGCTGTCCGCCAGACCAAGGCGCTGCTGAAGGCGCCGCACCGCAGCGCCGTGCGCGAGGCCATGGCCCTGGAGGCCGAGGCCTTCGGCGCACAGCTCAAATCCGCCGAGGCCAAGGAGGCCTTCACCGCCTTCATGGAGAAGCGGAAGCCGGATTTCAGCCGGTTCGAGTAGCGGGCTGGCCGGATCCGCCAGCGGCGAACCCGGCCGTGGGCCTCACAGCAGCCCGCGCTTCACCAGGCTGGCCATCAGCGCCCGGGCGCCGAAGGTCCAGGGCGCGATCTTGTCGGTGTGGTTCACCCGGTTGACCAGCGTGCCGAGCGTGGGCGTCGAGATGGTGACGATGTCGCCGATCTTGTGGGTGAAGCCCATCCCCGGCGCGTCGCGGTCGTCGGTCGGCGCGAACATGGTGCCGAGGAACAGCACCGCCCCGTCCGGATACTGGTGGTTCGGGCCCAGCAACTGGCTGGCGAGGTCGAGCGGGTCGCGGCTGATCTTCGAGATCGAGCTGTGGCCCTGCAGCGTGTAGCCCTCGGGCCCGTGCACCGCCATCGCCAGGTCCGCCTTGCGGATGTCGTCGATGCCGAAGCCGCCATCGAACAGCCGGATGAAGGGGCCGACCGCGGAGGAGGCGTTGTTGTCCTTGGCCTTGCCGAGCAGGAGGGCGCTGCGGCCCTCGAGGTCGCGCAGGTTGACGTCGTTGCCGAGCGTGGCACCCACCACCTTGCCGCTCGGCGCCACCACCAGCACGATCTCGGGCTCGGGGTTGTTCCAGGTCGAGATCGGGAGGATGCCGATCTCGGCGCCGAGGCCGACCGACGACATCGGCTGGCTCTTGGTGAAGATCTCGGCATCCGGGCCGATGCCGACCTCGAGATATTGCGACCAGGCATTCTGCGACAGCAGCACGTCCTTGATCCGCTGCGCGTCGGCCGAGCCGGGCCGGATCGCGGCGAGGTCGCCGCCGATGATCGAGACGATGCGCTGGCGGATGGCGTCGGCCTTGGTGGCGTCGCCGCGCGCCTGCTCCTCGATCACCCGCTCCAGCATCGAGGCGACGAAGGTGACGCCGGCGGCCTTGACCGCCTGCAGGTCGATCGGCGCCAGCGGCCAGGGCTTCGACGTGTCGCGCGCGGTCTCGTCGGCATTGGCCAGCAGCTCGGCGACACTGCCGATCACCGGGCCGTCCGCCTTGGCCAGCGCGGCCGGGTCGGCGGCGGAGATCAGGTCGGCGACGGTCGGCGCGGCCCGGGTGATGTCGATCACCTGGCCGCCGCGTAGCGCCACCACCGCCGGCCCCTCGATCTGCGGCAGCCAGACCCGGCCGACCAGCGTGGCGCGGTCGGCATCCGCCGGCAGGCAGGCCGCGACGGAGATGTAGTCCTTCATGGGTATCCCTTCCCGCTTCTCTTCTGAACTCGCCCGTTGGGGTCGGTCACCACAGAATATCCTTTAACTGTCATGCCCGGGCTTGACCCGGGCATCCAGAGACTGTCGACATCCTCTGGATTGCCGGGTCAAGCCGGCAATGACGGCGAAAAGAGACGAGCTGGCGTCCAGACCCATCGTCCTCACATCACCGCGCCGATCTGCCAGGGCACGAACTCGTTGTCGCCGAAGCCCTGGGCCTCGCTCTTGGTCTGTGCGCCCGAGGCCACGGCCAGGAACATCTCGAAGATGCGGCGGCCGGCCTGCTCGATCGACTCGTCGCCGTCGATGATGGTGCCGCAGTTGATGTCCATGTCCTCCTCCATGTGCCGGTACATGGTGGAGTTGGTGGCGACCTTGATGCAGGGCGCCGGCTTGAAGCCCGAGACCGAGCCGCGGCCGGTGGTGAAGCAGACGATCTGCGCCCCGCCCGCCACCTGGCCGGTGGCCGAGGCCGGGTCGTAGCCGGGCGTGTCCATGAACACGAAGCCCTTGGCCGTCATCTGCTCGGCGTATTTGTAGACCTCGACCAGGTTGGTGGTGCCGCCCTTGGCCGCGGCGCCCAGCGACTTCTCCAGGATCGTGGTCAGGCCGCCGCGCTTGTTGCCCGGCGACGGGTTGTTGTTCATCTCGCCACCGTTGCGGCTGGTGTAGCCCTCCCACCACTTGATCCGGGCGATCAGCTTCTCGCCGACCTGGCGGTTGACCGCGCGCCGGGTCAGCAGGTGCTCGGCACCGTAGATCTCCGGCGTCTCCGACAGCACGGCGCTACCGCCGTGGCGGACCAGGAGGTCGACCGCGGCGCCCAGCGCCGGATTGGCCGAGATGCCGGAATAGCCGTCAGAGCCGCCGCATTGCAGCGCCACCATCAGCTCGTTGGCCGGCACGGTCTCGCGCCGCGCCTTGTCGGCTTCCGGCAGCATCTCCATCACCCTGGCGATGCAATGGTCGACCGTCTTTCTTGTGCCGCCCAGGTTCTGGATGTTCATGGTCTGGAACAGCGGCCCGCGCTCGATCTGGTAGGCCTCGAGCAGGAAATCGATCTGGTTGACCTCGCAGCCCAGTCCGATCATCAGCACCCCGGCGAAGTTCGGGTTGCGGGCGTAGCCCCACAGGGTGCGCTGCAGGTTGTCGTAGCCTTCACCCGAATCCGCCATGCCGCAGCCGGTGGAATGGGTGATCGCTACCACGCCGTCGACATTCGGGAACTGCTCCAGCACGCCGGAGCGCTCGAAATGCGCGGCGATCATCCGGCTGGTGGTGGCCGAGCAGTTCACCGATGACAGGATGCCGATGTAATTGCGGGTGCCGACCTTGCCGTTGGCGCGGCGGAAGCCCTGGAAGGTCGCGCGCTCCGCTTCCGGCAGGTAGTCGGTCGGCTTGGCGTCGGCGCAGAAGGCGTAGTCGCGCTCGAAATCGCCCATGGCGCAGTTCTGGACATGGACGTGCTCTCCGGTGCCGATGGCCTCGGTGGCGAAGCCGATGATCTGGTTGTAGCGGCGGATCGGCTCGCCCGCCGCGATCGGTCGGGTCGCCATCTTGTGCCCGGCCGGGATGTGGCCGGCGGTGGTCACCCCCTCCTCCGGGATCGGCGTGCCCGGCGTGATGTCGGCACGGGCAAGGACGACGTTGTCGTCGCGGTTCAGGCGGATGAAGAGGCTGGGGCTGGGCATCGGTTTTGCACGCGTTCTTGGGCTTGCCTGGCGGATCTTGGGCGGCCGCTACTTTACGTCGGACTTTTGGGTCGCGCCATCCTCCTGAGAGATGGGAACGACACCGGGCTGAGACGATACCGGTGCATCCGTCTGATGATTGACGATGGATGGGAATTCAGCGCAACATCATTCCTGAAAGAAATGTCGGACGAGTTTGAATCGTTCGCGGGCACAGACCCATCAGGGAGGACCCTATGCTGTTGAACCGTTTTGCCGCGGTCGCTGCGGCTGTCATTCTGTCCACCACCGCCCTCACCGCGCCTGCTGTCGCGGCGCCGAAGACGGTGGACGGGCCGGGCTACCTGCCCGGTTGCTTCGCACCCTGGGCCAAGGACACCAAGTACTTCAAATGGGACGCCCACCAGGGGCCGTTCCGCATCGCCCTGGTCAACGGCTTCGTCGGCAACATCTGGCGCATCCAGATGATCCAGACCGCCAAGGCCTATGCCGCCCTGCCGGACGTCGCCAAGGACATCAAGGAGTTCAAGGTCGTCTCCACCGGCACCGACGCGGCAGCGCAGCTGGGCACGATCGAGGACTTCATCAACCAGGGCTTCGACGCCATCGTCACCATCGCGGTCAGCCCGACCGGCTTCGACCGAGTGATCAAGCTGGCCAACCGCAAGAACGTCGTGCTGGTCCCGTTCGACAACGTCCTCGACACCAAGGAGGTGATGGAGATCAACGAGGACCAATGGGAAATGGGGGTGATGTCGGCCAAGTTCCTGATGGAGCACATCCCCAATGGCGGCAAGATCCTGGAGGTGCGCGGCCTGCCCGGCAACTCGGTCGACCGCGACCGGCATGAGGGCTTCCAGAAGACAATGAAGGACGCGGCCAAGCCCTTCGAGATCGTCGAGGTCGTCGGCAACTGGGCGCCGGGCGATTCGCAGAAGGCCACGGCCGACGCGCTGGCCGTGCATGGCCATTTCGACGGCATCTTCACCCAGGGCGGGTCGAACGGCACGGTGCAGGCGCTGATCGACGCCAAGCATCCCTTCGTGCCGATGGCCGGCGAGGGCGAGAACCTGTTCCGGCAGCAGATCATGCAGTACCAGGACCAGGGGCTGAAGGGTCTGTCCTATGGCCAGTCCCCTGCCCTGGTCGCGATCGCGATGAAGGCGGCGATCGCCGCGCTGAAGGGCGAGACGATGCCGCAGATGGTGTCGATCCCGATCCCGGTGGCGGATTACAAGACGCTGAAGGATGGTGAGAACTACTGGTCGAACCTGACGGTCGACTTCTTCGCGCCGAACGCGTTCGAACCCTGCGGCATCACCTTCACGGCGCCGCAGATCATGGCCCAGAGCGCCGAGAACAAGTAAGCGCTGTGGCGTCGGCAATGACCGTCGCTGCGGACACGCCGCCGCTGGTGCGGCTGACCGGGGTCAGCAAGCATTACGGCGGCGTGCACGCGCTGCGCGAGGTGGAGTTCTCGGCCCGCGCCGGGTCGATCCACGGAGTTCTCGGCGAGAACGGTGCCGGCAAGAGCACGCTGATCAAGATCATCGCCGGGGTGGTGCAGCCCAGCGCCGGCGAGCTCTTGATCGACGAGCGGCCGGCCAGCTTCGCCTCGCCGCAGGCGGCGAACGCGGCCGGCGTGGTCTGCGTGTTCCAGGAGCTGTCGCTGGTGCCGGACCTGTCGGTCGCCGACAACATCTGCATCACCCGGCCGCCCCGGCGCCTCGGCCTGATCGACCACCGGGCCCAGCGGCGGCGGGCGGAGGAACTGCTGGCGCGGATCGGCTGCGCCGACATCGACCCGCGGCTGCCGGTCAAGGCGCTGCCGCTGTCGCGCCGGCAGATGGTCGAGATCGCCAAGGCGCTGGGGCGCGACCCGCGCCTCCTGATCCTCGACGAGGCGACCTCGGCCCTGACCGCGGCGGATGTGGAGAAGGTCTATTCCCTGCTGCACCAGCTGCGCCGCGACGGCCTGGGGATCCTCTACATTTCCCACCGCATGCCGGAGATCAAGGCGCTGTGCGACACCTGCTCGGTGTTCCGCAACGGCCGGCACATCGACACCTTCCCGGCCAGGGCGCGCAGCGACGACGAGGTGGTGCGGATGCTGATCGGCCGCGAGATCCACAACGCCTATCCGCCCAAGCCGGTCCGGACCGAGGCGCCGCCCGCGGTGCTGGAGACCCGCGGCCTGCGCTGGGGCCAACGCCTGACGGACATCTCGCTGAAAGTCGGCCGCGGCGAGATCGTCGGCCTCGGCGGTCTGGACGGCCAGGGTCAGCGCGAACTGCTGCTGGCGCTGTTCGGCGTGCTGCGCGGGGTCGAGGGCAGCGTGCTGGTCGACGGCCGGCCGGTGCGGATCGGCAGCCCGAGCAAGGCCAAGAGCGCCGGCATCGGCATGGCGCTGATCCCGGAGGACCGCAAGACCGAAGGCCTGCTGCTGCCGATGACGGTGGGCGAGAACATTACCCTGGCGGCGCTGGGCAGCATGACCCGGGGCGGCGTCATCGACCGCAAGCGCGAGAGCGACAGCATCGCCCGCATGGTCGAGGCGCTGCGGATCAAGATCGGCTCCGCCGACGCCGCGGTCGGCACCCTGTCCGGCGGCAACCAGCAGAAGGTGGCGATCGCCAAATGGCTGCTGACCGAGGCCCGCATCGTCCTGCTGAACGACCCGACCCGCGGCATCGATGTCGGCACCAAGCAGGAGATCTATCAACTGCTGCACGACCTGGCGGCCGCCGGCACCTCGATCCTGTTCTATTCGACCGATTATGATGAGCTGATCGGTTGCTGCGACCGGGTGCTGATCCTGTATGGCGGGCGAGTGATCCGGACGCTGGAGGGCGACGCCATCACCGAAACCAACATCGTGGCCAGCGCGCTCAACCTCGAGACCAACGGCCAGGCGGCGGAGGCGGTGCCGGCATGATCCCCTTGCTCCATCGCCTCTCGCGCCAGGGCGGCCTGCTGATCGCCATCGCCTTGTTCGTGCTGTTCTACGGCCTCTACTCCTACCAGCATCCGCGCGGCGGCAGCGCCGACCTGATCGTCCAGAACGCCAACGAGACCTTCACCCTGGCCCTGGTGGCGATGGCGCAGACCGTGCCGGTGCTGCTGGGCGGGCTCGACCTGTCCGTCGGCCCGCTGATGACGATGGTGAACTGCCTGGCCTCGCATCTGCTGACCGGCACCGGCTGGGAGTTGGTTTTCGGCATCGTGCTGTGCCTCTGCGCCGGGCTGCTGGCCGGCTTCGTCAACGGCGCCCTGGTCGTCTATGGCCGGATCCAGCCGATCATCGCGACGCTGGCGACCGGGGCGGTGCTGATCGGCATTGCCCTGTTCCTGCGCCCGACCCCCGGCGGTGCGGTGGACAGCGACCTGTCTTGGGCGGCCACCAACACGCTGTTCGACGTGGCCGACACCTATGGCTGGTGGGGCGGCGACCTGCCGGGCTGGTTCCAGGCGATCCAGTCCATCCCGGTGCCGGCGATCCTGATCGTGCTGGTGGTGCTGCTGGTCTGGCTGCCGTTCAAGAACTCGGTGACCGGGCGCGGCTGCTACGCCATCGGCTCGTCGGAGCAGGCGGCCTTCATGTCCGGCGTCGCCATCGACCGATCGAAGCTGGCGGCCTTCACCCTGGCCGGGCTGTTCGCCGCGATCGCCGGGATCTATCTGGCACTGCAGACCGGCAGCGGCAATGCCGACATGCCGATGGCCGGCGGCTACACCCTCAACTCGATCGCCGCGGTGGTGATCGGAGGCACCTCGCTGTTCGGCGGGTCGGGCGGGGCGGTCGCCTCGATCATCGGCGTGATGGTGCTGCGCGCCATCTCCTTCTGCTTCCGCGTGGTGCCGGAGGACAGCATCGTCGGCTTCCTGGCCAACCCGCTGCTGCAGCCGCTGTCCGAGGGCATCATCCTGCTGGCCGCGGTCTCGCTGGGCGCCGCCCGGGTGTTCACGGTCAAGAACCGCCTGCAGCTGTTCGGGTAGCCGAGGATCATGCAAGCCTATCTCCGTTCCATCGACCGGCCGATCCTGGTGGCCTGCGGCTTCGTCATCCTGATCCTGGCGGCGGGCACCGCCTACACCGCGGTCACCCAGGGCACCGCCACCTTCCTGTCGCCGACCTATCTGCTGCAGCAGCTAAAGGTCGCCTCCTTCCTCGGGGTCGTCGCCGCCGGGATGATGCTGGTGATCCTCATGGGGCATATCGACCTGTCGGTGCCCTGGACCGTCGCCGCCTCGGCCATGCTGGCGACCGCGATCGGCGGGCCCGAGGCGATCCCGGTCGGCCTCGCCATCGGTGCCCTGGTCGGGCTGTTCAACGGACTAGGGGTTGCCTTCCTGCGCGTGCCGTCGATGATCTTCACCCTCGGCGTCAACACCGTGCTGCGCGGGCTGATGGTGATGCTGACCGGCGGTTTCTCGCCGACCACCATGGCCACGCCGCCGATGCAGTTCCTGGCCAAGACCGAGGTGCTGGGAATCCCGATGGCGGTGTTCGTCTGGGCCCTGCTGTCGCTCGGCATCGTCTTCCTGCTGACCCGCACGCCGATGGGCCGCTACATCTACGCCATCGGCAACCGCGAATCCGCGGCCTACCTGTCCGGCGTCAACACCCGGCTGGTCATCCTTGGCGCCTTCACCCTGTGCGGGCTGTGCTCGGCCTTGGCCGGCATCCTCCTCTCCGGCTATTCCAGCAAGGCCTATCAGGCGATGGGCGACCCCTACCTGCTGCCCGCCATCGCCGCGGTGGTGATTGGCGGCACCAACATCCTGGGCGGCCAGGGCCGCTACGCCGGCACCGTGGTCGGCACCATCCTGATCGTGCTGCTGCAGAGCGTGCTGTCGGTGATGCAGATGCCGGAGGCCGGGCGGCAGATCATCTACGGCCTCGTGATCATCCTGATGCTGGTGCTGTACGGGCGCGGCGGCCGGTCGGCGGCCTGACCGATTTTCATCCGCCGAATCGTTGACGGCCCTCTCGCCGGGCGCAACACTCCGGCCAGTTATGTCCGATCAATAGGACCGTCCGGGCCAGGCCCGGGCCAAGGGAGGAAACCCGGATGCTCGACCCCTGTTTCGAGGTGCTGGACAAGCGCTTCGCGGGCTATGTCATGGGCAATGTCCATATCGACGTGCTGGCCAGCGACATCGGGCTGCGCTGGTCGGAAGGGCCGGTCTGGTTCGGCGACGGGCGCTACCTGCTGTGGAGCGACATTCCGAACAACCGGATCATGCGCTGGGACGAGACCGACGGCAGCGTCAGCGTCTACCGCAACCCGTCGAACTACACCAACGGCCACACCCGGGACCGGCAGGGGCGCCTGGTGTCCTGCGAGCATGGTGGCCGCCGGGTCAGCCGCACCGAATATGACGGCCGCGTCACCGTCCTGGCCGACAGCCACAACGGCAAGCGCCTGAACTCGCCGAACGACGTGGTGGTGAAGTCGGACGACACCGTGTGGTTCACCGATCCGTCCTACGGCATCCTGTCGGAATACGAGGGCCACCAGTCCGAGCCCGAGCAGGATGGCTGCCACGTCTATCGCTTCGATCCGAAGTCGGGGGCGCTGAAGGCCATCGCCACCGATTTCGTCAAGCCGAACGGCATCGCCTTCTCGCCGGACGAGAAGCTGCTCTACGTCGCCGACACCGGCGCCAGCCACGATCCCGACGGGCCGAAGCACATCCGCCGCTTCCAGGTGCGCGACGACGGCACCCTGGCCGGCGGCGAGGTCTTCGCCGACTGCACCGCCGGTCTGTTCGACGGCTTCCGCCTGGACCATCACGGCAACATCTGGACCAGCGCCGCCGACGGCGTGCATTGCTACGCCCCGGACGGCGCGCTGATCGGCAAGATCAAGGTGCCGGAGGTGGTGGCCAATGTCTGCTTCGGCGGCGTCAAGAAGAACCGCCTGTTCATCTGCGCCACGACCTCGCTGCGCTCGGTCTACCTGAACACGCGGGGCGTGCAGACGCCCTGACCCCCCGCAGGCCATGACCGCCCTGCCGCGGACCGCGGCCGCCCCCGCCGCCGGCATGCTGCTCATGCTGGCGGCGATGGGCAGCTTCACCACCATGGACACCGTGTCCAAGGTGCTGACCGACAGCTACGACCCGGTCCAGGTGACCTGGGCGCGCTACACTTTCCATGCGCTGCCGATGCTGCTGATCGCAGGCCCTGCCAGTTTCCGACGGATGGCGGCGACCACCCGGCCGGCGCTGCAGCTGGCGCGCGCTTTGGCGCTGCTGGCCTCGGCCATGCTCGCCATCCTCGGCTTCAGCCTGATGCCGCTGGCCGACCTGTTCGCGATCAACTTCATCGCACCGCTGCTGGTGATCGTGCTGTCGGTGCTGTTCCTGGGCGAGCATGTCGGGCCGCATCGCTGGGCCGCGGTGGTGGCCGGCTTCATCGGGATGCTGATCATCGTCTGGCCCAGCGGTGATGGCGTCGGCATCCTCGGCGGCCTGGTCGCCTTCGGGGCGGCGTTGTTCTGGGCCGTCGGCCTGGTCGCCACGCGGCGGCTGGAGGGCGAGGATCCCCGCACCACCCTGTTCATCACCGCGCTGGTCGGGACGGTGCTACTGAGCTTGGCGCAGCCTTTCGTCTGGACGCCGCCGGACGCGACCGGCTGGGGCCTTATGCTGGCCATGGGGCTCCTGGGCCTGCTGTCGCACACCCTGCTGATCGCGGCCTTCGGCCAAGCGCCCGCCTCCACCCTGGCGCCGTTCCAGTACAGCCAGTTGATCTACGGACTGGCCTTCGGCTGGCTGGTGTTCGGCGACGTGATCGGCGCGCGCCCGCTGCTGGGCTGCGCCGTCATCGTCGCCGCCGGCGCCTATGTCTGGTGGCAGGAGCAGCGGGTTCCGGGCTAATATCAGCGGTCGCGAGATAGACTCTCCGGCCCTTCCCCGTCATGGCGAGGAGCGAAGCGACGTGGCCATCCAGAGGGCGGTGCCACTGGATGGCCACGCCCCTGCGGGGCTCGCCATGATGGGTTAATATTTCCGGCCACTGGTATAAGCAGAGCCAGGCTACCCCCTCACATAGTCGGGGAACTTGGTGCGGATCTCGTCGACTTGTGCCAGCGTTCCGGACAGGTGCTGGCGCAGCACCTCCTGCGCCCGATCGGCGTCGCCCGCGGCGATCGCATCAAGAATGCAGGTGTGGTCGTCCAGGATCGACTGGGCCTTGCCCGGCGCCGGCAGGTGCAGCCGCCGCAGCCGGTCGAGATGGCCGCCGCGGCTGCGGATCAGCGCCCACAGGTCCGGCACCTCCGCCGCCTCGCACAGCTGGCGGTGAAGCGACTGGTCGGTCTCGGCGAAGGCCTCGAAATCCTGGGCGTCGAGCATGCCGCGCTGGCGGGCGATCAGCGCCTGCAGCCGCGGCACGAAGGACCGGTCCTCGCGCTGCGCCAGGCTGCGCACCACCTCGAGCTCCACTGACCGGCGCAGGAAATGCGCCTGCCGCGCCGCCGGCAGGTCGATCGGGCTGACCACGGTGGCGTGCTGCGGGAAGATGTCGACCAACCCCTCCTCCGCCAGTCGCAGCAGGGCGTCGCGGATCGGCGTCTGGCTGACCCCGAACTGGGCCATCAACTCGTTGCGCGCCAGCACCGAGCCCGGCGCCAGGGCCAGCGCGATGATCTGCCCGCGCAGCCGCTCATAGACCTGCGGCGCCGCCTGCCGGGCGCGGTCGAGCGGGATAGCCACGGTCATGCTGCGGAGGATCCTCGTTCGCGTCTCTGCCGACGATGATCATACCCGCCTGGATGCCGGTGCACTAATGCATTAGTGTTGCGACGATCCGAGTCCATCCTGCCCCAGCCACCGATCATCAGACGGCAGCGAGCCATGACCGATACGCCCCGCAAGACGCCCGACACCCTCCGCAGCGCCCGCTGGTTCGCGCCCGATGACCTGCGCTCCTTCGGCCATCGCTCTCGCGCCATGCAAATGGGCTTTGCGCCGGAGGAGTGGGCCGGCAAGCCGGTGATCGCGATTCTCAACACCTGGTCCGACGCCAACCCCTGCCACGCCCATTTCAAGACGCGGGTCGAGGATGTGAAGCGCGGCGTGCTGCAGGCGGGCGGTTTCCCGATGGAGCTGCCGGCGCTGTCGCTGTCGGAGAGCTTCGTCAAGCCGACCACCATGCTGTACCGCAACATGCTGGCGATGGAGGCGGAGGAGCTGCTGCGCTCCCATCCCGTCGACGGCGTGGTGCTGATGGGCGGTTGCGACAAGACCACGCCGGGCCTGCTGATGGGCGCCACCAGCGCCGGCCTGCCGATGATCTTCATGCCGGCCGGCCCGATGCTGCGCGGCAACTGGAAGGGCAAGGTGCTCGGCTCCGGCTCAGACGCCTGGAAGTTCTGGGACGAGCGCCGGGCCGGCAACATCAGCGACCAGGATTGGATCGATATCGAGGGCGGCATCGCCCGCAGCTACGGCCACTGCATGACCATGGGCACGGCCAGCACCATGACCGCGATCACCGAGGCGATCGGCATGACCATGCCCGGCGCCTCCTCGATCCCGGCTGCCGATGCCGGCCACATCCGCATGGCCTCGACCTGCGGTCGCCGCATCGTCGAGATGGTGTGGGAGGACCTGGTCCCGGCCCGGATCCAGACCCGCGCCGCCTTCGAGAACGCGATCGTGGTGGCGATGGCGATGGGCTGCTCGACCAATGCCATCATCCATCTCGTCGCCATGGCGCGGCGCGCCGGCCACGACGTCGGCCTGGACGATTTCGACGCCGCCAGCCGGACGGTGCCGGTGATCGCCAATGTCCGCCCCAGCGGCGACCAGTACCTGATGGAGGACTTCTTCTACGCCGGCGGCCTGCCGGGGCTGATGACCCGGCTGCGCGACCACCTGGATCTCGACGCGCTGACCGTCAGCGGCCGGACCGTGGGCGAGAACATCGCCGGCGCCGAGATCTACAACGAGGACGTGATCCGGCCGCTCGACAACCCGCTCTATGCCGAGGGCGCGCTGGCGGTGCTGCGCGGCAACCTGGCGCCGGATGGCTGCGTCATCAAGCCCAGCGCCTGCGAGCCGCGCTTCCTGAAGCACAGCGGCCCGGCCCTGGTGTTCGACGACTACCCGGCGATGAAGGCGGTGATCGACAGCGACGACCTCGACGTCACGCCGGACCATGTGCTGGTGCTGCGGAATGTCGGCCCTCAGGGCGGGCCGGGCATGCCGGAATGGGGCATGCTGCCGATCCCGAAGAAGCTGGTGAAGCAGGGCATCCGCGACATGGTCCGCATCTCCGACGCGCGGATGAGCGGCACCAGCTATGGCGCCTGCATCCTGCATGTCTCGCCCGAATCCTATGTCGGCGGCCCGCTGGCGCTGCTGCGCACCGGCGATATCGTCACCCTTGATGTCGTCGCCCGTCGCATCGACGTGGAGGTTTCGGACGAAGATCTGGCGCGCCGCCGGGCCGAGCTGACGCCGCCGCAGCCCCGCTACGAGCGCGGCTATGGCTGGATGTTCAACCGCCACATCCGCCAGGCGCATGAGGGCTGCGACTTCGATTTCCTCGAGACCGGCTTCGGCGCCCCGGTGGCCGAGCCGGACATCTTCTGAAGGGACCGGCGATGAACGGACAGGATGAGATCCGGGGTGGCTGGGCGCCCTCGCCCCGGTATCCCGACCCGGCGGTGCAGGTGCTGGCCCCCAGCTTCGCGCCGTACCGGATCTTCAGCGCCGCGGTAGAGCGCATCGCCACCGGCTGCCGCTGGGCCGAGGGGCCGGTCTGGTTCGGCGACCACCGCGCCCTGCTGTGGAGCGACATCCCGAACAACCGGATCCTGAGATGGGATGAGGAGACCGGGGCGGTCAGTGCCTTCCGCAGGCCGTCCAACAACGCCAATGGCAACACGCGGGACCGTCAGGGGCGGCTGGTGACCTGCGAGCATCTGGGGCGCCGCGTCACCCGCACCGAATATGACGGCTCCATCACCGTGCTGGCCGACGGCTTCAACGGCAAGCGGCTGAACTCCCCGAACGACGTCGTGGTGAAGTCGGACGGGTCGGTCTGGTTCACCGATCCGCCCTTCGGCATAACCGGCAACTATGAGGGCCGCAAGGCGGAGCCGGAGCTGCCCGGCAACGTCTACCGGATCGACGCGGAGACCGGGGCACTCAGCATCGTCGCCGAGGACGTCAAGGGGCCGAACGGCCTGTGCTTCTCGCCCGACGAATCGATCCTCTACCTCGTCGAATCCCGGGCGACGCCGAACCGGCTGATCGTCGCCTATGACGTCGTCGATGGCGACCGGCGCATCGCCAACCGGCGGGTGCTGATCGACGCCGGCCCCGGCACGCCGGACGGCCTGCGTGTCGATGTCGATGGCAATCTGTGGTGCGGCTGGGGCATGGGCAACGAGGAACTGGACGGGGTGATGATCTTCAACCCCGACGGCAAGCCGATCGGCCGGATCGCCCTGCCCGAGCGCTGCGCCAACCTGTGCTTCGGCGGCGAGATGCGCAACCGCCTGTTCATGGCCTCCAGCCAATCCGTATACGCGCTCTATGTGGGCACCCAGGGCGCCGTCGGCGGCTGACCCTTCCGAACGAGGATGATCGAATGACCGGATTGAAGCCCGAGACCCGGGACAAGCTGAAGACCGTCAGCACCGCCACCCTGACCACCGCCCTGTTCAAGCGCGGCCTGCGCAACCAGTTCATCCAGGACGTGCACCCGCTGAACCCGTCGGGCGCGCCGATGGTCGGCGAGGCCTTCACCCTGCGCTACATCCCGGCGCGCGAGGACCTGAACCCGCTCAGCGTGTTCCAGGACCGCGCCCATCCGCAGCGCAAGGCGGTCGAGGACTGCCCGCCCGGCGCCGTCTTCGTCATCGACAGCCGCAAGGACCCGCGGGCGGCCTCGGCCGGGTCGATCCTGGTGGCGCGGCTGATGAAGCGCGGCGTCGCCGGCGTGGTCACCGATGGCGGCTTCCGCGATTCGCCGGAGATCGCTAGGCTCGACATCCCCGCCTACCACAACCGCCCGGCCGCCCCGACCAACCTGACTCGGCACCAGGCGCTGGACATCAACGTGCCGATCGGCTGCGGYGACGCCCCGGTGTTCCCCGGCGACATCGTGGTCGGCGACGGCGAGGGCGTGGTGATCATCCCGGCGAACATCGCCGACGAGATCGCCGACGAGGCGGTCGAGATGACCGCTTTCGAGGATTTCGTCACCGAGGAGGTGATGAAGGGCCGCTCGATCCTCGGCCTCTACCCGGCGACCGAGGAGCAGACCAAGCTCGACTTCGCCGCCTGGCGCAAGGCGAACGGCCGCTGAGGCGTTCCGCCGGGTGGGACGGACGGGGCTCCCGTCCGTCATCCCACCTCGAACAGCCCAGGCGACACCGCTCCGGCCGGCGACCGCCAGCGCTGCCCATCGATCTCGGCACGGTGCCAGCTATGCGCCGTGAGCACTGCCCTCGGGCCAATCGCGGCGACCAGGTCGCGGAAGCGGGCCATCCGCCCCTCCGACCGGCGCAGCAGCCGCCGCAGCGCGGGCTGCGGCAGCACCGGATAGGGCACGCCCGAGGCGAAGCCGTAGTGCCGGCGCATCACGATCACCGGGTATAGGCCCGGCATCTCCGGGACCGGAACGCCCAGCAGCCTGCCGATGCCGTCGGCGCCCTCCTCCCGCAAGCGGTCGACGATCCGGGTCAGTTGCCCCGCCGCCTTCTGCAGCCTCTCGTCGATCGACCGGGCGGTCTCGGCGTCCTGCAGCCAGAAGCTCTTGAACTCCATCAGCACCAGCAGCTTGTCGCGCAGGTCGTAGATGCCGAGATCGATGTCGGTCAGGGGCCCCGACTTCTGTTTCAGCTTCAGGTCGATGACGACCTTGAGCTCCGGTTTGTCTCGGAGGAGTTCCGCCGCGAAGCGGGCGGGCGCATCGCCCAGCGCCTTGCCGACGACGGCGTCATAGCGTAGCGGGTCCAGGGCCTGGGCCAGGCGCAGCAGCACGTCCGGATCCGCCGCGTTCAGCCCCAGCGTCGGGGCCAGCAGCAGCCGGCCCCGCCCGATCTCGATCAATCCGGAATGGACGGAGTTGTGCAGCGCCGGCTTGTCTTTCGGCAAGCTGCGCAGCACGCAGGCGTCGAGGATCGCGGCCGCCGCCTCCGGCGCGATCCCGCACAGGTCGGCGGCCAGGGCCACGACCGCGGCGCTCGACGTGTCGACCAGATAGTCCCCCATCGCCGGCGCGTATTGCCGGGTCGGCATCAGCACCGGCTCCAGCGCCGGGACGAACATCTGGAATCGGCGGCCGGCCTGGAGGCCTGCCGTCTCAGCGGCGGCGCGGCCCAACCGGTGGTGGTGCATGGACAGCGCATACAAAAAGGCGAACATCGCCGTGATCTCGCCCCAGCGGGCCGACCCCAGCCGGACATCGGCGTCGAGGATCGGCCAGGCCCGCGCCGAGCGGACGCGGAAGACGTCCATTTCGATGCGCAGCGCTTCCCGATAAGCCTGCTGCGGCGCGAGGATGCCGGCGATCGCGTCGCGCGGGTGACCCCAGACCAGGGGCCCGCGAGGCCTGGGCTTCGGCAGGGCCTGACGCATCGCGAGCACGGACGACAGGGCCAGCAGCTGCGCCTCGCCCTGCTCCCGCCCGGCGATCCCGGCCAGCGCCTCGTATCGCCGTCTCAGCTCCTCGACCGGCACCTTGCGGGCGCTGTCATAGCCCTCGGCATAGTCATCCGCCCCATGCAGCAGCGATCCCAGCATCGAGCCGCGGGGATCGCTGAAGGTCAGCTCGGCCCGATCGGCCCGGGCCTCGATCTGGCCGAGCAGCGCCAGCTCGCGCAGCTCGTGAAGCAGCCGCGCCTCGCCGGCCAGGGCCAGCACGGCCCTGGCATGCCGGAAGGTCGCGGTGTCAAAGGTCAGGAGCGGTGGCGCTGCGCCGGCGGGGTGGACGGCCAGCACGGCGCGGATGGCGTGCAACAGGTCGCGGATGCGTTCGGAGACGGCCCATCCGCCATGGACGCCGATCTCCGCCTGGTCGGGAACCTGGGTCTCGAAATAGAGGGCGATGGCGTGGAGGGCCGCGGCGCGGCTGCCCCACGGCTGCAACACGGCCTCGTGCAGCCGCTTCCGATAGGCCGACGCGATCGCCTCGATCCGGTCCAGCGCCGCGTCGTCCAACCAGCCCCTCCCGTCGCCGAGCCGATCCGCGGGCTCCGCCATTCTTCCCCATTTCCAGTCTCGCGGGAATGGGGGCCGGAGGGGTGACGTCGGGTCACACCACCGGGGTCAGCAGCGGCTGGCCGGCGAAATGGGCCAGGATGTTGCGGACCACGAGGTCGGCCATGGCGTTGCGGGTCTCGACCGTGGCGCTGCCGACATGCGGCTGCAGCACCACATTGTCGAGGCCGTACAGCGCCTCCGGCACCTTCGGCTCGTATTCGAAGACGTCTAGCCCGGCGGCGCCGAGCCGGCCGTCGACCAGGGCCGAGGCCATCTCCGGCTCGTCCACCACCGTGCCGCGGGCGATGTTGACCAGGATGCCCTCGGGGCCTAGCGCCTCGATCACCGCGCGGTTGACGATGTGGTGGGTGGCGGCGCCGCCCGGGCAGCACAGCACCAGCACGTCGCTGTCCCGGGCCAGGGCCACCAGGTCCGGATAGTAGGGAGAGTCGATCTCCGGCTTCGCCCGCGGCCCGTGCCAGGCGATCGACAGGCCGAACACCTTCGCCCGCTCCGCCACCGCCTGGCCGATCCGGCCCATGCCGACCACGCCGAGGCGCTTGCCGCGCAGGC
Source organism: Inquilinus sp. YAF38 (assembly GCF_052113205.1). Classification (NCBI taxonomy): domain Bacteria; kingdom Pseudomonadati; phylum Pseudomonadota; class Alphaproteobacteria; order Rhodospirillales; family Rhodospirillaceae; genus Inquilinus; species Inquilinus sp. YAF38. The sequence continues at coordinate 34,124 of NZ_JBFRCU010000072.1, forward strand.
TGCGGGCCAGCGGCAGGCCGCCCTGGGTCCATTTCCCGGCGCGGACGAAACGGTCGCCGACGCACAGCCGCCGCGCCGTCGCCAGCATCAGCAGCAGGCCGAGATCCGCCACCTCGTCATCCAGCACGCCGGGGGTGTTGGTGACCCGCACGCCGCGCTTCTTGGCATGGGTGGTGTCAACCTTGTCGTAGCCGACGCCGAAATTGCCGATGATCTCGAGCGCCGGGAACCGGTCCATCAGCTCCGCCGAGACGCCAGGGCCGGTGACGATGCCGCGGACCTCCGGCGCCACGCGCTTGATCAGCGCCTCGCGGTCCTCGGCCTCCCACAGCCGGTGCACGGTGCAATTCGCCTCCAGCTCGGCGAAGGGGCCGGGCATCAGACCGGCCAGGGCGAGGACGACGGGTTTGGTCATGGTGGCTTCCTCCATGGCCCCGGGACGGCGGCCGGCGCCCAGCCTATCGTACAAGTCCGACGATTCAAGGCCTTCCGGCAGCCGTTTTCACCGGCCGCCCGATGGCTGCCATGCTGACGCCACGTTCCGCTGCGCTTGATGCCGCAAGGGTGCCGATACGGTACTATGACGGAACAACGACATGAGTCGGCTGTTTTGAGTTCTGAATATACGCAAGAAAAGGCCGGGCCATCTTGACCCCCTTGGAGATCTTCGAATTCAGCGTCTACGGTCTACTGGCCATCGCGCTGACGCTATTATGCCTCCTGTCATGCAACCTCCTCTGGCTCGCGATCACCTTCTGGCGGCATCAGTCGCAGGGGCAGAGCCTGCCGAATCAGGGGATGGCCCCGACCCCTGACGCTGACCTGCCCAGGGTCCTGATCCAGATTCCGGTGTTCAACGAGCGGCATGTGGTGCGCCGCATCCTCGGCGCCGCCGCGGCCCTCGACTGGCCGCAGGACAAGCTGACGATCCAGCTGCTCGACGACAGCATCGACGAGACCCGCGAGATCGCCGAGGCGGCGGTGCAGGAGCTGCGCGCTGCTGGCGTCGACGCCCACCGGCTGCACCGGGTTGACCGCACCGGCTTCAAAGCAGGGGCGCTGCACGCTGGGCTGGGCGTCACCGACCACCCCTATGTCGCCGTCTTCGACGCCGACTTCATCCCGCGGCCGGACTTCCTGCGCCGCACCGTCGGCGTGCTGGAGAACGACAAGAAGCTGGCCTTCGTGCAGGGCCGCTGGGAGCATCTGAACGGCGACGAGAACCGCCTGACCCGCGCCCAGACGCTGATGCTGGACGCGCATTTCGGGGTCGAGCAGCCGGCCCGCAGCATGACCGGCCTGCCCCTGCCCTTCAACGGCACCTGCGGCATCTGGCGCCGCGCCGCGATCGAGGACGCCGGCGGCTGGAAGGCCGACACGCTGACCGAGGACCTCGACCTCAGCCTGCGCGCCCATCTCAAGGGCTGGCGCGCCCGCTACCTGTCCGACATCACCGTGCCCGGCGAGCTGCCGTCGAGCATCGCCGCCTGGCGGGTGCAGCAGTTCCGCTGGACCAAGGGCTTCGCCCAGGTCGCCTGCAAGCTGCTGCCGACGATCTGGCGCTCGGCCCTGCCGCGCAAGACCAAGGTCGTGGTCACCCTGCAGCTGCTGCAGTGCCTGTTCTACCCGCTCGGCGCGCTGGCGATGGTCAATACGCTGATGTTCCTGAGCATCGGCTTCGACCAGCCGGTGGCGCTGACCGTGCTGGGCGTGGTCTCGACCGTGCTCGGCATCTCCGGCACCGTCGCCTTCCTGATCTCCGGCCGCTGCGCCGTGCGGCGGGAGCGGCTGGGTCAGGCGGCCATGGACATCCTGGCCACCATGGCACTGAACGCCGGCCTGTCGCTGTCGAACTCGGTGGGCGTGATCGAGGCCTTTATCGGCCGGCGCAGCGGCTTCGTGCGCACGCCGAAGAAGGGCAGCTCGCGCCGCTCCGGCTACCGCAGCGGCGCCGGCAGCGGCATCCCGGAGACGGCGGCCGGCGTGGTGCTGCTGGGCATGGTGCTGACCGACCTGGCCTGGTACCTGCCGTTCCTGGTCGTGTCCGGCACCGGGCTCCTGATCATGGGCACCGCCCTGCTGGCCGAGCGCTACGACCTCAGGCTCGACCCACGCGCCCTGCCCCGCACCATGCCGGGCGTGAAGCTGGCGCCGCCGGCGGCCCGGGCGCCGCAGCCGAACTCGCGCAGTTAGGCGGCTAGTCTCGACATTTGCTCTGGAGCGAGTTTGAGGTGAAGCGGTCGGGTTGGTCGATGACAGCCTCTCGCCTCAAACTCCCGGCCCCTTGCGCGCGAGTCTAGGGCCCTTTCAATGCATCGCGGTCCGCGAACTCGAAATGCCCTGGGTCAGCGAGGGGACCGGTGCGGCCGCCCCAGGCGAAGCCGTGACGCTCGAAGATCGGCACCACGCGAGCGAGCGATCCCTCGGCCCCGTCCGCCACAGGCGGCTGGCCGTAGCGGTTCCATGACGAGTTCAAGTCGATCGCGATCCCGAGAGCGTGGGCCGACAATCGTCGCAACGGCCCTCTCACCGTCCTCGGTACAAAGGCTCCATCGAACGTGCGGATGTCACCCAGCAGGCCTTGCGCCTCGATCTCGGCGAAGACCGCCTGCAGTGCGGGTGCCGCCGCGCGATGGAACCGGATCTGGCCGTTCGACGTTCCCCCGCCCAATGTCGGAACGTTGCGGAGTTGAGGGATATCGACCGTCACGAGATTAGCCTTATACCAAGGGTCATCCAGCGAAATGACGGGATTTCCTACATCGCTCTGCTGGATGTCGGGACCGCCCAGCAGATCATTCCTCTCCTGCATCGTCAGGAACCGCGGTGCGTCCGCCGTCTGGGCCGGGATACTCGGGCCTTGGCCGGGTTGACGCTGATTCAGGAAGCGCTCGAGGTCGGCTCGGCGCGCCTCGTCGGCGATCAGACCCGCCTTCAACAGGAAGTCCAGGTTTTCAGCCGCCTTATCGGGATCGCCGGTCTTGATCACCTCCAGGATGCGTGCTGCCTCCGCCTTCGTCTCTTCGAGCCTGAGTTGCAGCGAACCGTTGATCAACGCGACCGTCGCATTGCCCGCGGCCGCGAGTGCAGCCGCAAGCACGGCGATTACCAGGGGATTCGTCCAGGCGGCTTGCCGGCTCTTGCTGGCAGCCTCCTGCTCCCTCGCGGCAAGGTCACGCTCCTGGAGGGCGACCTCGCGCTCGCGAAGACGGTGCTCCGCCTCCCATTTTTCACGCTCGAAAGCGGTGTCGGTCATGAGCGGATGGTCCGGCCTCGTCGCCGTCGAATAGTATGGCGAGGCAAGCGCAGCGAGGCAAGGCGCTGAGGTCGGTCGCCCGTGCGGTCACAGCCGCTTCTCCAGCACCATCTCGTAGGGATCGAAGCCGTGCTTGCGATAGGCGCGGATGGCGCTGTCGTTGTTGGCCAGCACGCCGATCCGCATCCGGGTCAGGCCGGTGCCGCGCAGATGCGCCTCGATCGCCGCCAGCGGCCGGCCGGCGACGCCATGGCCCCGCAGGCCGGCGCGGTGCGGTGTAGATGTCCGAGACATAGCAGAAGCGGTTCGAATCCGCGGTCTTGGAGATCAGGTCGTCCTGCTGCACCCAGCCGGCGGAGAAGCCGGCGAGCTCGCCTTCGGCCGACACCGCCACCAGCACCACGCCGCCGCGTTCCGCCGCATGGCCCTCGAGCCAGTCGAGATAGGACCCGGCCGTCTCCCTGCCCGGCAGACGGGTATCGTGCAGCGCCCGCTCGTACTCCTGCATGTCGACCAGCGCCGCCCGCAGCGCTGCGCGATCGCCCGGCCCCGCCGGCCGCACCGTGACCTCGGCCATCCGCTCCGGCCCGCCTCTTTTTTGTCCCAAGCTGATAGTATTGTCCGTGCGAGTCCGACCCGTGGGGTCGGCGACGGAGATTGGCCATGGCCCTGTGGGACAAGATTGCCGGCGAATTCATCGACATCATCGAATGGACCGATGATACTCAGGACACCATCGTCTACCGCTTCGAGCGGCACAACAACGAGATCAAGTACAACGCCCAGCTGACGGTGCGCGAGAGCCAAGTCGCGGTCTTCGTCAACGAAGGCAAGGTGGCCGACGTCTTCCAGCCCGGCATGTATACGCTGGAGACCAAGAACCTGCCGATCCTGTCGACACTGCAGGGCTGGAAATACGGCTTTGCCAGCCCGTTCAAGGCCGAGGTCTATTTCCTCAACACCAAGCGGTTCACCGACCTGAAATGGGGCACGATGAACCCGGTGATGCTGCGCGACCCGGAATTCGGGCCGGTGCGGCTGCGCGCCTTCGGCACCTATGCCATCCGGGTCAAGGACCCGGCCGCCTTCATCCGCGAGATCGCCGGCACCGACGGCCGCTTCACCACCGACGAGATCACCGAGCAGCTGCGCAACCTGATCGTCACCAGCTTCGCCGGCGCCGTGGCGACGTCGGGCATCCCCGTGCTCGACCTGTCGGCCAACTACGGCAAGGTCGGCCAGGTCATCCGCGACGCGATCCAGCCGGAGTTCGACGCCTACGGCCTGGAGATCGCGACGCTGCTGGTCGAGAACGTCTCGCTGCCCGAGGAGGTCGAGCAGGCGCTGGACCGCCGCAGCAGCATGGGCGTGGTCGGCGATCTCGGCCGCTACACCCAATTCCAGACCGCCGAGGCGATCAAGGCCGCGGCCGAGAATCCGGGCGGGGCCGCCGGCATCGGCATTGGCATGGCGACCGCCGGCGGCCTCGCCTCCGCCATGGGCGGGGCGGTGCAGCAGGCCGGGCAGGCCCCCGCCGCCGGTTCGGCGCCGCCGCCCTTGCCCGGCGCCTATCATGTCGCCGTCGACGGCAAGCAGGCCGGCCCCTTCCCGGCGGCCGAGCTGCAGGGAATGGTGCGCGACGGGCGCCTGAGCCGCGACAGCCTGGTCTGGACCCAGGGCATGGCGGGCTGGAGCAAGGCCGGCGATGTCGCTGGCCTGGCCGCGCTGTTCGCCGACCAGCCGCCGCCGCTGCCGCCGGCCTGACCCCGGATCATGGCGGACCTGGCTTTCGCCTGCACGTCCTGCGGCGCGCAGCTCGAATATGCGCCCGGCACCCGGGTGCTGAAATGCCCCTATTGCGGGCATGAGAATCCGATCGAGGCTGCCCTAGCCTCGGCGGTTGCGGAGATCGACTACGCCACCGGGCTGGCCGAGGCCGAGCAGTCGGCGCCGACCGAGACGGTGTCGGTGGTCTCGTGCAAGCGCTGCGCCGCGGAGTTCCAACTGGATTCCGCGATCCAGGCATCGCGCTGCCCGTTCTGCGGCACGCCGATCGTGCTGGAGCCGCGCGCCCTGACCCATCTGCGGCCCGGCGCGCTGCTGTCCTTCGGCTTCGACGCCAAGGCGGCACGGTCGAAATACGAATCCTGGCTGTCCGGCCTATGGTTCGCGCCGAACGACGTCAAGCGCCTGGCCAAGACCGATGCCGGCTTCATCGGCATGTATGTGCCGTACTGGACCTTCGACGCCGCGACTCGCACCGACTATGCCGGCCAGCGCGGCATCAACTACAGCCGGACGGTTCGCGAAGGCGACAAGACCCGCACCGTCGTCGAGACCCGCTGGACCGGCTGCAGCGGCGAGGTGGTGCGCGACTTCGACGACGTGACGGTGGTGGCCAGCCGGTCCCTGCCCGAGGGGTATCTCGACAAGCTCGAGCCCTGGGATCTCGGCGAGCTCGCCCCTTACAACCCGAGCTATCTGCGCGGCTTCGGCGCCCAGACCTACCAGCTCGGCCTCGCCGGCGGCTTCGAGGGGGCGAAGCAGAAGATGGACGGGGTGATCCGCCGCGATGTCTGCGCCGACATCGGCGGCGACAAGCAGACCATCAGCAGCCTGCGGACGGCATACGACGCCGTGACCTTCAAGCACGTGCTGCTGCCGGTCTGGCTGAACAGCTTCCGCTACGGCGGCAAGACCTACAGCTTCGTGATCAACGGCCGCACCGGCGAGGTGCAGGGCCAGCGGCCGTGGAGCTGGATCAAGATCGGCCTGGCTGCGCTGGTCGCCGCGGCGGTCGTGGTGGTGGTCGTGCTGCTGGTGGACAAGCACTGAGCGCGGAACTGGCCGTCCGCATTTTTATCGTCATTGCGAGCCCCGCAGGGGCGTGGCAATCCAGGCTTTCGCGCCGCTGGATTGCCACGGCGCTTCGCGCCTCGCGATGACGGGGCAGGGTTTTCCGTCCCGCACCAGCGGACGGGCCGTGTGAGGACATGCTCGACGTTTCCCATCATCTCTGGATCCTGGCCGCGGCCCTGCTGCTCGACGCCATGGTCGGCGACCCGCCGTGGCTGTGGCGGCGGCTGCCGCATCCGGTGGCGTTGGCCGGCCGGCTGATCGGCTGGCTGGACCGCCGCCTGAATCATGATGGCGACGCCCCGATCCGGCGCCGTGCCGCGGGCATCGCCGCCACGCTGCTGCTGGTGCTGCTGGCCGGCGGCATCGGCTGGGGCCTGTCCGTACTGCTGCACGTGCCCTTCGGCTGGGTGCTGGAGATCGTGATCGCCGCCATCTTCCTGGCCCAGCGCAGCCTGCACGACCATGTTGCCGCCGTGGCTGCGGCCTGCGAGCTGGAGCGGCTGGAGGGCGGGCGCCGCGCGGTGTCGATGATCGTCGGCCGCGACCCGCAGAGCCTGGACATGGCCGGGGTATGCCGCGCCGCGATCGAGAGTGATGCCGAAAACTACTCCGACGGCGTGTTCGCGCCAGCCTTCTGGTTCGCGCTGCTCGGCCTGCCCGGGATCCTGGTCTACAAGGCGGTGAACACCGCCGACAGCATGATCGGCCACCGCACCGCGCGGCACGAGGCCTTCGGCTGGGCCTCGGCGCGGCTGGACGACGTTCTCAATCTGGTCCCGGCCCGGCTGTGCGGCGCCTTGCTGGCC
>NZ_JBFRCU010000073.1:0-40524 GCF_052113205.1 Inquilinus sp. YAF38
GCCGGCAAGGCCGAAGCCCGCTTCAGCACCCTCTTCCTCGCCATCCGCCGCGCCGTCGCGCTCAAGCTGCGCCGGCGGCGGGAGGATGCCGTAGCGTGGCCGGGCGCGATCGAGGCCGACGCCGCGATGCTGTCCGAGCTGATGGAGCTCGCGGAGGCGCTGGCCCGCGGCTTTCACGCCCAAGCCCTCGCCGCCCTTGCGGTCGGCGATCTCGGCCGCGCCGGGGATGCGGAGACCCGCTTCAGCAGCCTGTTCCTAGGCATCCGCCGTGCCATCGCGCTCAAGGCCAGGTTGCGGCAGCAGCGGGAGCAGGCACAGCGCGACGCCGAGATCCGGCGCAAGGCCCGGCAGGACGAGAAGGACGGCCGGCGCCAGGCCGTGGCCCAGGGCGTCGCCGCCGCCATCGCCGCGGTTCCCGATGCCGAGGCCCAGGAGCGGCTGACCGCCGAGCTCCGGGAAAAGCTGACCGAGGACGAGCGCATCGACGTCGACCTCGCCGACACCGCCTTGCCGATCGAGGCCCTGATCGCCAGCCTGTGCCGGGCCCTCGGCCTGCCGCCCCCCGGCACTCCTCCGGCCGGCGGGCCTGCTGCCGGCGGCCCCACCGGCACGGTGAGATCCGGGGCCGATGATCCAGGCGCCGGCTCGAAGGGCGAGCGCCGCATGCACAACCTCGCCACCGGCGAGTCTTCAACCGGAACCGGGAGCCTGTCTCGGCGCCGCCCGGAGACGACCGGCCGGCGTGTGCCACCGGGCCGACAGCCGCGCCCGATCCCGCTCCGCCCCCGCGGCCCGCCCTGACCGGCCGACGCGGACGGGCCGAACACCGCCGCCAGGACAACGAGCGCAACGCCTGGTAGACCACCTGCAGATGCTCGCCCACATCCACCGGCACGGCCGACCGGAAGACCGGTCGCCGTGGCCGGAGCCATGCGCGTGGTGTTCCCCGCGTGCCAGATCGCGGTCGACGACGCCACGGTCGACCTCACCGCCCGCGGCTACGACGCCGGCATCCGCATCGGCGAGTACGTGGAACTCGACATGGCGGCGGTGCGGCTGACCCGCGACATCGCCTGGTCGGTGGTCGGCAGCCCGGCTTATCTCGATGCTTGGGGCCGGCCCGAGCACCCGGAGGACCTGACCCGGCACGAGGCGATCCGCTACCGCTTCCCGGCCTCCGGCGCGATCTATCGCTGGGAGTTCGAGCGCGACGGGCGTGCGCTGACGGTCGACCCGCCCGGCAGCCTGATCGTCAACGATGGCGGGCTGCTGTCCTCCTTCGCCCTGGCCGGTCTCGGGCTCTCCTACATCGCCGACATCGCCGTCGCGGCGGAACTCGCCTCCGGGGAGTTGGAACAGGTGCTGCAGCCGTTCCTGCCGCGGACTCCCGGTCTGTTCCTGTATTTCCCGCGGCGGGCCCAGGACCAGCCGAAGCTGCGCGCCTTCATCGACGTGGCGCGCGCGGTGCTGAAGCCGGGGCGCTGATACGAAGCGGGCCGCACCGCTTCGTTTCGTCGTCATCGTTTCGTCTCCGGCTCGACTGATCGTGAATAGTTTAAATTGCTCTTTGTTTCTACGATGGATGCGACCTTATTGCAGTTGAGATCTATGAATAAATCCTCTATCGCCGATCGGACTATGCTTGCTGTCTCTTCTGGGTCTTTGTCGAATATTTTAACGAAAATAGCGCCGATCGCTGGTGTTCGCGGTCGACAGGGAGGAGGCGTTCCGGTTTCCACTGTCAAAGGACCCTTGGATCCGCGATGAACGAGTCCAGCCCCCTGCGTTCCGACCATGTGCTGGTGGTCGAGGACGATCCCGGCACCCGATCCCTGATCGTGCGCATCCTGCGCGAGAACGGGCTGCGCGCCACCGGCGTCGGCGACGGCCGCGAGATGTGGGATTCGATCGAGGCGGCGCCGGTCGACCTGCTGATCCTTGATGTCATGCTGCCGGGCGCTGACGGACTCGACCTCTGTCGGGCCTTCCGGGCCCAAAGCCCGGTGCCGATCATCATGGTCAGCGCCCGTGGCGAGGAGATGGACCGGGTGGTCGGCCTCGAGGTCGGGGCCGACGACTATATCAGCAAGCCCTTCGGCCGGCGCGAGCTGCTGGCCCGGGTGCGCGCGGCGCTGCGCCGAGGCGCGGCGCTGGAGCCGTTCCCCGGCCGCTCCGCCCGCGAGGTGCTGCGCTTCGCCGGATGGGTCCTCGACCGGCGCCGCCACCGGCTGGTCGACCCCGGCGGAGCGGAGGTCGAGCTGTCCGGCGCCGAGCATGACCTGCTGGTCAGCTTCCTGGAGCATTCGCAGCGCGTGATCGGGCGCGAGCGGCTGCTGGAGCTGTCGCGCTCGCGCTTCGGCAGCCCGTCGGACCGCAGCGTCGACGTGCTGGTCAGCCGGCTACGCCGCAAGCTCGGCTCCGGCGGCACGGAGGGCGCCCTGATCCGCACCATCCGCGGCGTCGGCTACATGTTCACGGCGGATGTGGAGCACCGGTGATCGGGGTCTGGCCGCGCGGCCTGCTGGGCCGCCTCACCTTGCTCGTCCTGTCTGCCGTGTTGCTGCAGTTCCTCGGCGCCGCGGTGCTGCAGGAACTGGCCGAGCGGTACAAGGCCGGCAACATCCAGGCCGACCATCTGGCCGATCGGCTCGCCATCGGCGAGCGGGCGCTGTCCAGCGTGCCGCCCGGGCAGCGGCCGCGGCTGGCCGAGGCGCTGTCCACCGCCGACCTCGCCCTCAGCTGGTCGGAGCGTCCGGCCGGAGGCGAGGAAGGCGTCGCATCACCCTGGCTGCGCGACCTGGAGATGCGGCTGCAGAAGCGCGATTCCGGCCTTGCCGGGCGGGGCCTGATCCTGGATCGGGGAAGCGGGGAGGGGGAGCCGCACCGGGTCCGGGGCGAGCTCCGCCTCGTCGACGGCTCCGTCCTCGGCTTCGACGTGACCCGGCTGCAGCACGGCCTGCCCGACCTGCTGCGCAGCCTGCTCTCCACCGCGCTGCTGGCCAGCTGCCTGCTGATCGCGGCGCCGCTGCTGGTCCGCGCGCTCGGGGCGCCGCTGCGCCAGCTGGTGCGGGCGGCGGATGCGATCGGCCGCGGCCGGCCGGTCCCGGTCGCGGTCGAAGGGCCGCTGGAGGTGCGGCGCCTGGCACGCGCCCTCAACGCCATGCAGGACCGGCTGGCCCGGCTGATCGCCGACCAGACCCAGGCCCTGGCCGCCGTGTCGCACGACCTGCGCACGCCGATCGGCCGGCTGCGCCTGCGCACCGACCTGCTGGAGGGCCGGCCGGTCCAGGCCGAGATGCAGGCCGATCTCGACGAGATGGAGCAGATGGTCGGCTCGGTGCTGGCCTATCTCAAGGGCGACGCCGACCCGGAGCCGCCGCGCGCGGTCGACCTTGTGGCATTGCTGACCACGCTGGTCGACGCCGCCGCGGATGCCGGGCAGGACGTCATCTATCAAGGGCCGGATCGCGCCGTGCTGCACGCCCGGCCGGTGGGGCTGAAGCGCGCCTTCGCCAACCTGATCGACAATGCGGTCACCTATGGTGGCTCGGCGCGAGTCGCTTTGCATTGCAGCGAAACCGGCATGGCAATCGCCGTCTCGGATGACGGGCCGGGCATTCCAGAGGCCGAGCTGGGACGGGTGCTGGAGCCGTTCCAGCGCATCGAAGGATCGCGCAGCCGCGCGACCGGCGGTGTCGGACTCGGCCTGGCCATTGCCGTTCAGGCGGTGGAGCGCGAGGGCGGGCGGCTGGCGCTGATCAACCGGCCGGGGGGCGGGCTGACCGCGGAGGTCACCCTGCCGAGGCGCTGAAACACTTTGTCACGAACCGTTCGCACATGCGAAAAACAGGAATCCCATCCTCTCAGTGCACGACCCTCGCTCATGCATCGGAGGCCAAGGATGGACGACCTCTTCCTCGGGATGGCGCGGTTCCGCGCCGAGATCTTCCCGCAGCAGCAGCCGCTCTACCAAAAGCTCGCGACCGACGGCCAGCAGCCCCAGGCGCTGGTGATCTCCTGCGCCGATTCCCGGGTGGTGCCGGAGCTGATCACCCAGAGCGGCCCGGGCCAGATCTTCTGCTGCCGCAATRCCGGCAACATCGTGCCGCCCTTCTCCCAGGCCAATGGCGGCGTGTCCTCGGCGATCGAATACGCGGTGGTGGCGCTCGGCGTCCGTGACATCGTCGTCTGCGGCCATTCCGACTGCGGTGCGATGAAGGCCCTGCTGCACCCCGAGGTGCTGCAGGACATGCCGAACGTCGCCGCCTGGCTGCGCCACAGCCACGCCGCCCACCGGGTGGTGTGCGAGGCCTATCCGCCGGATCGCGGCGAGCCGGAGACGCTGCGCGCGCTGGCGCTGGAGAACGTGGTGGCGCAGCTGAACCACCTGCGCACCCACCCCGCGGTCGCGGCCAGGATCGCCCAGGGGCGGCTGCGCCTGCACGGCTGGTTCTTCGAGCTCGAAACCGGCGAAACCCTGGCCTATGACGGCGCCGCCGGCCGCTTCGGCCGTCTCGACGATGTCGGCGGCCTGCCGGTCGCGCTGCCGCCGATGCCGCGCCTGGCGGCGGAGTAGGCGGCATGGCGCGTTTCCTTCCATCCTCGCTGGCGCGCGACCTGCCGGCCTCGATCGTCGTCGTCCTGGTCGCCCTGCCGCTGTGCATGGGCATCGCCGTCGCCTCCGGGGTGCCGGCGGAGAAAGGCCTGGTGACCGGCATCATCGGCGGCCTCGTCGTCGGCCTGCTGGCCGGCTCGCCGCTGCAGGTCAGCGGCCCGGCCGCCGGCCTCGCCGTGATCGTGTTCCAGCTGGTGCAGGATTTCGGCCTCGCGATGCTGGGCCCGATCCTGGTGCTGGCCGGGCTGCTGCAGCTCGGCGCCGGCGTGCTGCGCCTGGGCAAGTGGTTCCGCGCCATCTCGCCCGCCGTGGTGCATGGCATGCTGGCCGGCATCGGCGTGCTGATCGTGGCGGCGCAGCTGCAGGTGCTGTTCGGCCGGACGCCGCTGCCGGACGGGCTGCAGAACCTGGCGGCGATCCCGGCGGCCCTTCTCGGCCTGCTGCCGCTGCAATGGTCGTTCGCAACCGCGGCGGTTCTGGCCGGCGGCGCCACCATCCTGGCAATGGTGCTGTGGGAGAGGCTGCGGCCACAATCRCTCCGTCTCATCCCCGGTGCCCTGGTCGGCGTCGTCGCCGGGACCGCCCTCACCGTGGCTCTGTCACTGCCGGTCCAGCGGGTGGACGTGCCCGATGCGATCCTGTCCGCCGTCTCGGTCCCGACCATGGCCGATCTGTCGCGGCTGGGCGAAAGCGGCATCCTGGCTGCGGCGCTGGTCATCGCCGTGATCGCGAGTGCCGAGACGCTGCTCTCCGCCGCCGCGGTCGACCGGATGCATGACGGCGTGCGCACGAACTACGACCGCGAGCTGTCGGCCCAGGGCGTCGGCAACCTGCTGTGCGGACTGGCCGGTGCCCTGCCGATGACCGGCGTGATCGTGCGCAGCTCGGCCAATGTCCAGGCCGGCGCCGCCACGCGGCTGTCGACGATCCTGCATGGCGCCTGGATCCTGGCCGCCGTCGCCCTGCTGCCCTGGCTGTTGCGCGAGGTGCCGATGGCGTCGCTGGCCGGCGTGCTGGTGGTCACCGGCTGGCGGCTGGTCAGCCTGAAGCATGTGCGTGAGCTGCTGCATCGGCACGGCGTGCTACCGGCGGCGATCTGGGCGGCCACTGTGGTCATGGTGGTGGCGACCGACCTCCTGACCGGCGTCCTGGTCGGGCTGGCGCTGTCGTTCCTAGAGGTGCTGCCGCATCTTCGCCGCATGCCGCTGCGCATCAAGCGCCAGGACCTGCCCTCGGGTGGCGTGGAGCTGCGGCTGGAGGGGGCGGCCACCTTCCTGCAACTGCCGGCACTGCTGCGCGCCCTGGAAGCGCTGCCGCCGGGCGCAACCGTGCAGCTCGATGCCGGCGGTCTGGCCCAGATCGACCACACCAGCATGGAGATGCTCGCCGATTGGGCGGAACGCCGGGCTGCCTCCGGCTCTCCGGTCGAGCTGCACCGGCCTCCGGCCTTGCCGCATGGCGAGCGCCTGGCGGCGGCGCTCGGAGCCTGAGGCTCTTACCGTCGCGCGATGAGGTCCTTCAGCCCGTTGGCGATCTGCTGCTGCAGGAACGGCTTGGTCCATACCGGTCGGCCGCGATGCAGCAGCTCGATCTCCGACTCCGACCGGCCGGTGACGAAGGCGAAGGGGATGCCGCGCTCATCGAGGACGTCGGCGGCGGCATAGACTTCCGTGCGGCCGAGGCCGATGTCGAGGATCGCTGCATCCAGCCGCTCCGAACTGGCGATCCGGACCGCCTCGCGCAGCGTGCTGACCGGCCCGACGACCTCGAGTCCGGCGGACAGTGCGATGTCCTCGAGCATCGCTGCGATCCAGGTGTCGTCCTCGACGATCAGCACCCGGGGCGGGGGCTCACGGCTCTCCATGTCACCTCCACTGGCCTGTGGTTTTCATCTCATCAACAGCAGATGATGAGAAACATATCCACAGGATGGACGTCAGACGAGCCCGAGGCCGGTTTTCCGCCGGTCACGACATGATCAGGCCGCCATCGACATTGATGGTCTGTCCGGTGATGTAGGCGGCGTCGTCGCTGGCCAGGAAGGCGACCAGGCCGGCCACGTCCTCGCCGCTGCCGGCCCGGCCCATCGGGATGCCGCGGACCCATTCGGCCATCAGCTCGCCCGGCTTGTAGTTGCCCAGCAGCTTGCCCCAGGCGGCGTCATTGTAGGCCCACATATCGGTGTCGATGATGCCGGGGCAGAAGGCGTTCACGGTGATGCCCTCCTTCGCCACCTCCTTGGCCAGGCTCTGGGTCACGCCGACCACGCCGAACTTCGAGGCGGCGTAGTGTGGCGTGAAGACGAAGCCCTGGCGCGCCTGGCCGGAGGCGGTGTTGATCAGCCGGCCGCCGCTCCCGTGCTTGCGGATCCGGCGGATCGCCTCCTGACAGCACAGGAAGACGCCCTTGGTGTTGACCGCCAGCACCTTGTCCCACTCCGCCTCGGTCATGTCCTCGATCCGGGCGATGGTGATGACGCCGGCGTTCTGGATCGAGATGTCGACCTTGCCGAACTGCCGCTCCGCCTCGTCATAGAGGGCGGCGACCTGGGCTGGGTCGGTGACGTCGGCGACGAAGGACGCGGTGCGGCCGCCCTCGGCCGCGATCCGGGCCGCGGCGTCGGCGACGCTCGGCTCGTTGGCCACCAGCAGCACGGCGGCGCCCTCGGCGGCGAAGCGGCGGGCGATGGCGGCGCCGATGCCGCGGCTGGCGCCGGTGATGACAACGGTCTTGTCGGTGAAGCGGGGCATGGGTCTCTCCCGGATGTGTCTTTTGCGTCAGCGGGCGAAGTCGCTGTCGGACTGGGCCAGCAGCTTCTCCGCCGTGAAGCGGTCGGTGATCAGGGTGTTGATGTGGCGGCCCAGCAGGGCGCCGCGGATCGCCGCCACCTTGCGGGCCCCGCCGGCGACGCCGACGATGCGGGGAATGGTGCCGATCTCGTCGAGCGACATCGAGATCACCCGATCGTCCAGCGGCGTCTGGACCGGGGCGCCATAGGCGCCGAAGAAGCGCAGGCAGATGTCGCCGACGCCGCCGGCCTGGGCCACCGCCTCCAGCTCCTCGCCGGTGAAGACGTTGCCGCTGTTGGCCAGCATCTTCGACGGCTCGACCGCGCCGATGCCGACCAGCGCCAGGGTGAGGCGCCGCCACTGCTCGATCGTCGCCCGGACATAGGGGTCGGCCAGCAGGGCGCGCTTGGCCGAGGCCGATCCGGCGACGCCGGGGGCGGGGAGGAGCTGGGGCTGCGACCCGGTCAGCTGGGCCAGGCGGGTGGTCAGGTGGGTGGCGTGGCCCTGCACCGCGGGGTTGCCCATGCCGCCCAGCATCTGCACCACCCGCTCGGCCGCCACCCGCTTCAGCGGGTTGATCGCGTCGACCATGCGCAGCAGCGACGCGCTCCAGGACGAGATGCCGATCACCTCGCCCGGGTCCAGCGTCGTCTCCAGGAAATGCGCCGCGGCGTCGCCGATGCCGGCCAGGATCGATTCCTCGCGGTCCTCGCCGCATTCGGCGACGATCGCCTCGGTCAGGCCGAAGCGCTCGCGCAAGGCCGTCTCCAGGTCGACATAGGTGCCGCGCGGCGCGTTGATGGTGATGCGGACGATGGATTCATCCTCGGCCCGCTTCAGCAGGCGCGAGATCGTGGCCTGCGAGATGTGCAGCCGCTGCGAGATGTCGGACTGCTTCAGCCGGTCGACATAGTACATCTGCGCCACCCGGGTGATCAGGCGAAGCTCGTTGACGCGGCTCATCGGAAGGCAGCCTCGACGGTAAGGTGCCCGGTCGGCGGGTTCGAAAGTTTATGCATCACAGCCTGATTATTCAGACGCGCGCCGCGTGTCGGTCAAGCAGAAGCTGCGCATGCTCGTCGCCCATTCCCGCGAATTTTCTCCTAATTGTCCTCCCATCGTTCTTTGGACGAAGGCGAGGACCGAGTGGCTTGACGCAGTTTCGACTCGCAGATAGCATGAATTTAAATCTGATGATGAATAATTATTCAATCCGGAGGAGCGGTGCTCGACCCCAAGCCCCCATTCGTTTTCGACACGGTCTTCGACGTGGCCCGCATCGCCGCGGCGGACGGGGCCGGGCGGGCGAGCCTCCTGGCCGGAGCGGCGGCGGAGATCCGCGGCTCCGTGCTGCGCATGATCGGGCAAGCTGGCCTCGGCCATGTCGGCGGCGACCTGTCGGTGACCGACATCCTGGCGACGCTGTTCTTCGGCGTGCTCGACCTCGATCCCGCTAACCCGGCCCGGCCCGACCGCGACCGCTTCATCCTCAGCAAGGGCCATTGCGCCGCCGCGCTGTACAGCACTTTGGCGCTGCGCGGCTTCATCCCGGCGGATCTGCTCGGCAGCTTCATGGCGCCGCTCTCGGTGCTGAACGGCCACCCGAACCGGCGCAAGGTGCCGGGGGTGGAGGCGAACACCGGCCCACTTGGCCATGGCCTGCCGATCGGCGTCGGCAGCGCCATCGCGGCGCGGCTGAGCGATACTCCGTGGCGCACCTTCGTCGTGCTCGGCGACGGCGAGCTGCAGGAGGGCAGCAACTGGGAGGCGGCGATGTCCGCCGGCCATCGCGGGCTGGACAACCTCACTGCCATCGTCGATCGCAACCGGCTGCAGCAGGGCGCCCGCACCGAGGACACCAACCGGCTGGAGCCGCTGGCCGACAAGTGGCGCGCCTTCGGCTGGGAGACGGTCGAGCTGGACGGCCACGACCACGCGGCGCTGTGGGCCGCCTTCACCGCCGCGCCGGCCGGCAGGCCGCGCTGCGTCATCGCCCGCACGATCAAGGGGAAGGGCGTGTCCTTCATGGAAGACCGGGTGGAGTGGCACCACAAGGTGCCGTCGCCGGCGCAGATCGAGCAGGCCCTGGCGGAGGTTGCACCTCTGGCCGAGGTGGCCCGATGAGCGCCGATGTCGTCGCCAAGGCCGGCACCTTCGACTGCCGCAAGGCCTTCGCCGAGACCCTGACCGAGCTGGCGCGGACCGACCGGCGCATCGTCGCCGTGTGCAACGACTCCGTCGGCTCCAGCAACCTGACCGCCTTCGCGGCCGAGTTTCCCGACCGGCTGGTCAATGTCGGCATCGCCGAGCAGGCCATGGTCGGGGTCGCCGCCGGCCTGGCCAATGGCGGCTTCGTCCCCTTCGTCTGCGCCGCCTCGCCCTTCCTGACCGGCCGGGCGCTGGAGCAGATCAAGGCCGACGCGGCCTACAGCTACCACCCTATCGTGCTGTGCGGCATGAGCCCGGGCATGGCCTATGGCGAGCTGGGGCCGACCCATCATTCGATCGAGGACCTGGCCTGGACCCGGGCGATCCCGGACCTGACCGTGATGGTGCCGGCCGACCCGACCCAGACCCGCGCGGCGGTGCGCTGGGCCGCGGATGCCGGCCGCCCGGTGTTCCTGCGCATCGGCCGCTTCCCGGTGCCGGAAGTGACGCCGGCCGGGTCCAGCTTCGACGGCGGCGCGACGCAGCAGCTGCGCGACGGCGACGACGTCACGCTGGTGGCGACCGGGACCATGGTGTCGCGGGCGCTGGAGGCGGCGGAGCTTCTGGCCGGCGAAGGGGTTCAAGCCCGTGTGCTGAACGTCGCCACCCTCAAGCCGCTCGACCCCGAGCCGCTGCTGCGCGCCGCGGCCGAGACCGGCCGCATAGTCACCGTCGAGGAGGCGGTGGTGCAGGGCGGGCTGGGCGGCGCCGTGGCCGAGATCGTGGTGCAGGGCCGGCCGGTGCCGATGCGCATCCTCGGCGTCACCGGCTTCGCCCCGACTGGCAACGCGGCCTTCCTGCTGGACCATTTCGGGCTGAACGCGGCCGGCATCGCCGCCGCCGCCCGCGAGCTGGTGGCCTGACCATGCCGTTCGTCCTCGCCATCGACCAGGGCACCAGCTCCACCAAGGCGCTGCTGGTCGATGCCGCGGGCGCGGTGGTGGCGCGGGGTGCAGCGCCGCTGGGCGAGACACATCCTAAGCCGGGCTGGGTCGAGCAGGACCCGATGGCGATCTGGGACAGCGTGCGCGCCGCCGTGGCCGCTTGCCTGCAGGGGCAAGACCCGCGCTCGGTCGCGGCGGTCGGCTTCAGCACCCAGCGCGAATCCCTGCTGATGTGGGA
Source organism: Inquilinus sp. YAF38 (assembly GCF_052113205.1). Taxonomy (NCBI): domain Bacteria; kingdom Pseudomonadati; phylum Pseudomonadota; class Alphaproteobacteria; order Rhodospirillales; family Rhodospirillaceae; genus Inquilinus; species Inquilinus sp. YAF38. The sequence goes on from NZ_JBFRCU010000073.1 coordinate 10,735, forward strand.
CCGCCGCACTGGTGCGGCGCTGTCGCCGCTGATCAGCTGGCAGGACCAGCGCACCGGTGTGCTGTGCGAGGCACTGCGCTCGCCCGACACCGAACGGCTGGCGCGCGAACGCAGCGGCCTGCCGCTCGACCCGATGTTCTCGGCCGCCAAGGCGAAGTGGCTGCTCGACACGCTCGACCCCGACCGAATCCGGGCGAAATCGGGCGAGATCTGCCTCGGCACGGTCGATGCCTGGCTGCTCAGCCGCTTCGGCGGCGAGGCGGTGACGGAGGCCGGCAATGCCTCGCGCACCCAGCTGCTGGATGTCCGCCGCGCCGCCTGGGATCCCGATCTGATGGACCTGTTCGGCCTGCCGGAGGCGGCGCTGCCGCGCGTGGTGTCGTCGACCGGGCCGTTCCCCGCCATCCGCGGCCTCGACCCGCTGCCGGACGGCGTGCCGGTCGCGGCGGTGCTGGGCGACTCCCATGCGGCACTGTTCGCCCATGGCGCCTTCGCCCCGGGCCAGATCAAGGCGACGATGGGCACCGGCTCCTCTGTCATGGGGCTGATCGACCGGGYCGATGCGCTGGACCCCGGGCTGTGCCTGACCATCGCCTGGTCGGTCGACGGCCCGGCGCTGGCGGCGGAAGGCAACATCCGCTCGGCCGGGTCGACCTTGCGTTGGGTGGCCGAGCTGCTGGGCCTGTCGACCCAGGACCTGGCCGATCTGGCGGCCGACGCCGCCAGCGACGGCGTCTATCTGGTGCCCGGCTTCAACGGGCTCGGCGCGCCGTGGTGGGACCTGAACGCAGTCGGCCTGCTGGCCGGCTTCACCCTCGGCAGCGGCCGGGCCGCGATCGCCCGCGCGGCGCTGGAATCGATCCCGCACCAGATCGCCGATGTGGTCGAGGCGATCGACCGCAGCGTCGGGCAGGTCCGGGCGCTGCATGTCGATGGCGGGCCGACCCGCAATCCGGTGCTGATGCAGGCGCTGGCCGACCTCGCCGGCTGCGAGGTGCTGCGGTCGGACACGGCCGAGCTGTCGGCGCTCGGCGCGGCGCATCTGGCCGGGCTCGGCGCCGGGATCTGGGGCTGGGACAGCCTCGCGGCGCTGCCGCGCGAGCGCCACGGCTTCACCCCGGCGATGCCGGCGGATCGGCGCCGGGGCGAGCGGGACGGCTGGCGGCGGGCGGTGCGGCGCGCCTCAGGTAAGCCGCCGGAGACGGCGGAGCGCTGAGCTGCCCCGCCGGGTGACACGAAAAGGGATGTAGGGAATGGAAGCGCGCATCGACCGACCGGCCACCAGGGCGATCCTGCCGAGGATCAGCCTGACCAGCGGCGCCCAGGGTCCGCTGATCGGCCTGATCCTGCTCTGCGTGATCTTCTCCTTCACCTCCGACCATTTCCTGTCGGTCCGCAACGGCCTCAACGTGCTCGACCAGGTCACCGTGCTCGGCATCCTCGCCATCGGCATGACGGCGGTGATCGTGATCGGCGGCATCGACCTGTCGGTCGGCTCGGTCCTGGCACTGTCGATGATGGTGATGGGCTGGCTGGCGCGCGACATGGAGCTGCCGATGGCGCTGGCCATCCTGCTCGGCATCGGCGCCGGCGCGGTCTGCGGCCTGGCGTCCGGCCTGCTGATCACCATGGCAAGGCTGCCGGCCTTCATCGCCACGCTGACCATGATGTCGGTGGCCCGCGGCCTGGCGAACATCCTGACCGACGGCACCCAGATCGTCGGCTATCCCGACTGGTTCACCGCGCTCGCCACCGTGCGCAACTTCGGCTTCCTGTCGCTGACCGTGGCGCTGTTCCTGGTGCTGGTCGTCATCAGCTGGCTGTACCTGACCTTCCGGCCCAGCGGCCGCAACCTCTACGCCATCGGCGGCAGCCGCGAGGTGGCGCGGCTGGCCGGCATCCATGTCGGCCGGGTGACGATCGCGGTCTATGCCGCGGCCGGGGCGCTGGCCGGAATCGCCGGCATGGCGCTGGCCTCGCGCCTCGACTCCTCGCAGCCCAGCGCCGGGCTCGGCTACGAGCTCGACACCATCGCCGCGGTCGTGATCGGCGGCGCCAGCCTGTCGGGCGGCGTCGGCAGCATCGGCGGCACGGTGGTCGGGGTCCTGATCATCGGCGTGCTGCGCAACGGGCTGAACCTGCTCGGCGTCTCGCCCTTCGTGCAGCAGGTGGTGATCGGCCTCGTGATCGCCGCTGCCGTCACCTTCGACACCCTCGGCCGGCGCAACCGCTGACCGGGACCACAAAGACGGAAAGACCGTCGCAACAGGAGAGGATCGACCCATGAAGACCCGTATCGCCATCGCCGCGCTGGCGCTGTTGGCCGGCACCGCCCTCGGCTCCCCCGTCTGGGCCAAGGACAAGGTGATCGGCCTGGCCGTCGCCAACCTGCAGGCCGACTTCTTCAACCAGATCAAGCAGGCCGTCGAGGCCTCGGCCAAAGAGCAGGGGATCAAGGTCGTCACCGTCGACGCCAAGGGCGATTCCGCCACCCAGGTCAGCCAGATCCAGGATCTGATCACGCAGCAGATCGACGCGCTGATCTACATCCCGGCCGGCGCCACCGCGGCCAGCGTCCCGGTGAAGGCGGCCAAGGCGGCCGGCATCCCGGTGATCGCGGTCGACCGCAACCCGGCCGACGCGCCGGGCGACACCTTCATCGCCACGGACAGCGTCGCCGCGGCCCGCACGCTGGGCGACTATGTCTGCAAGGTCACCGGCGGCAAGGGCAATGTCGCCGTCATCCAGGGCCAGATCGGCACCACGCCGGAGCAGGACCGCGACAAGGGCTTCACCGAGGCGCTGGCGAAATGCCCGGGCCTGACGGTCAGCGCCAAGCAGGCCAGCACCGCCTGGATGCAGGACGAAGGCTTCAACATCGCCCAGGACATGCTGCAGCGCGACCCCACCATCTCGGTGTTCTTCGGCCGGGCCGACGCGCTGGCGCTGGGGGCGGCCCAGGCGGTGAAGGTGGCCAATCTCGACCACAAGACCTGGATCTTCGGCTTCGACGGCGACGTCGCCGGGCTGAAGGCGGTGCAGGCCGGCACGCTGGAGGCGACCATGACCCAGACCACCCAGCAGATGGGCCGGCTGGCGCTGCAATCGGCGCTGGAGCTGGCGGATGGCAAGAAAGTCCCGGCCGAGCAGTTGCAGGCGGCGACGCTGACGACCAAGGACAACGTCGCCGGCTTCATCGAGAAGCATCCGTAATGGCGAACCCGGCGACCGTTCGCGCCGCCGCGGCGGAGGGCCCCCAGGGGCTCTCCATCCGCGGCATCGGCAAGGCCTATGGCGGCATCACTGTGCTGGAGGGCGTCGACCTCGACATCCGTCCGGGCGAGGTGCTGGCGCTGCTGGGCGAGAACGGCGCCGGCAAGTCGACCCTATCCTCGGTCATCTCCGGCCTGGTGCCGCCCAGCACGGGCCACATGACCTGGCAGGGCGAGCCCTACGCTCCGACGCGGCCGGGGGAGGCGATCGCCGCCGGCATCGGCCTGATCCATCAGGAGATGAAGCTGCTGCCGGACCTGACGATCGCGGAGAACGTCTTCGTCGGCCGGCTGCCCACCAAGGGCGGCCGGATCGACCGGGCGGAGATGAACCGCCGCGCCGGTGAGCAGCTGCAGCGCCTGGGCCTTGATATCGCCCCGACCAAGCTGGTGCGCGAGCTGCGGGTGGCGGCGCAGCAGCAGGTCGAGATCGCCAAAGCCCTGACCCTGAACTCGCGCCTCCTGATCCTGGACGAGCCGACCGCGGCGCTGGGCGGCGAGGAGACCGAGCGGCTGTTCCAGCAGATCGACCGGCTGAAGCGCGACGGCGTCTCCTTCATCTATATCAGCCACCGGCTGGACGAGATCGCCCGCATCGCCGACCGGGTCGCGGTGCTGCGCGACGGCCGCCTGGTCGCCACCCATGACACGGCGCAGGTGCCGGTGAAGATTCTGGTCGAGCAGATGGTCGGCCGCAGCGTCGACCGCATGTTCCCGGCCGTCTCGGTGCCGGAGCCGCAGGCGCGGCTCGAGGTCTCCAGCCTCACCGCCGCCGATGGCGCCTTCCGCGACATCAGCTTCACCGTGCGAGCGGGCGAGGTGTTCGGCATCGCTGGCATCGTCGGCGCCGGCCGGACCGAGCTGGTGCGCGGCGTCGTCGGCGCCGATCCGGTGGCGTCCGGCACTGTGACGGTGGATAGAAAGCCGGTTGACCTGCACGGCCCATCCGACGCGATCCGCGCCGGAATCATGCTGGTGCCGGAGGACCGCAAGCTGCAGGGCGTGGTGCTGGATCACTCGATCGCCGACAACATCGCCTATGCCAATTTCGACCGCATCGCCCCCGGCGGCTGGATCAGCCCGGCCCGGGTGCGCGGCTTCGCCGCCGACCTGATCGCCCGGATGGGGGTGAAGGGCACGCCGGGCCAGCGCGCCGGGAATCTCTCGGGCGGCAACCAGCAGAAGGTCGTGATCGCGAAATGGATCGCGCGCGACCCCAAGGTGTTCATCCTGGACGAGCCGACGCGCGGCATCGATGTCGGCGCCCGGGCGGCGATCTACGACGTGATCGCCGGACTTGCCGCCTCCGGCATGGCGGTGGTGGTGGTCAGCTCCGACCTCGACGAGGTGCTGGGCCTGTCGCACCGGATCATGGTGCTGGCCCGTGGCCGCAACCAGGGCATTCTCGACCGCGACCAGGCCAGCCGCGTCGCGGTGATGGAACTCGCAACCCGCTGAGCGGCGGAGCCGCTCGATTTGAACGCTGAACTCAGAGGCTTCCGTGCAGATCTTCCGGCTCGATGATCAGATCGCCTTCGTCACCGGCGCCGGCAGCGGCATCGGTCAGCGCATCGCCGTCGGCCTGGCCGAGGCCGGCGCCGACGTTGCCTGCTTCGACCTGCCGGCATCTGAGGCCGGCCTCGCCGACACGGCCGGCCGCATCCGGGCGCTGGGCCGCCGGGCGCTGACCCTGGCTGGCGACGTGACCAAGGCCGCCGACCTCGCCAAGGCGATGGACGCGGTCGAGGCCCAGCTCGGCGAGCTCACCGTCGCGGTCAACTGCGCCGGCATTGCCAACGCCACGGCGGCGGAGGATCTGCCCGAGGCGCAGTGGCAGCGCACGATCGACGTCAACCTGACCGGGATTTTTCTGTCCGCCCAGGCCGAAGCCCGCGTGATGCTGCCGCGGCAGCGCGGGTCGATCGTCAACATCGCCTCGATGTCGGGGTCGATCGTCAATCGCGGCCTGCTGCAGGCGCACTACAACACCTCCAAGGCCGGGGTGATCCACCTGACCAAGAGTCTGGCGATGGAATGGGCCGATCGCAGCCTGCGGGTGAACGCGATCAGCCCGGGCTACACGCTGACGCCGATGAACCTGCGGCCCGAGGTGGCGGAGCAGCGCAAGATCTTCGAGCGCGACACGCCGATGGGCCGGATGGCGTCGGTGGACGAGCTGGTTGGCCCCGCGGTGTTCCTGGCCAGCGCCGCGTCGTCCTTCTGCACCGGCGTCGATCTGATCGTCGACGGCGGCTTCGTCTGCTGGTGATAGGTGAGGGGATGGTAGTCGCTCTGTTCCGATTGCCTCTCCCGCAGCGAGGCCGTTCATAGCGCTTACCCTCTCGCCGTCATTGCGAGGAGGCGAAGCCGACGAAGCAATCCAGAGGCCGTTGCGTGGAGCCCCTGGATTGCTTCGCTGCGCTCGCAATGACGGTGTTGGGGATTCCGAAAAGGTCCGCAACGGGAAGGCAAAAACGCACCGCTTGGATCGAGAAGGCTCTATCTGGCCTATTTCACCGCGCCCGCGGTCAGGCCGCGGATGATGTAGCGCTCGAGGAAGATGCCGATGACGGCCAGCGGCGCGATCGCCGCGGTCGACAGCGCCGCCATCGACCACCAGTTGATGCCCTGCGACCCGGTCTGGCTGGCCACCATCACCGGCAGGGTCTTGGCGTCGGTGCTGGTCAACAGCGCCGCGAAGAAATACTCGTTCCAGCACAGCACGACCGACAGGATGAAGGCCGCCACCATGCCGGGCAGGGCCAGTGGCAGCACGATGCGCAGGAAGGTTTCCCACACCGTGGCGCCGTCGACCCGCGCCGCCTCCTCCAGCTCGATCGGGATGGTTGAGAACTGGTCGCGCATGATCCAGATCACGATCGGCAGCACCATCAGCGCATAGACCAGGATCAGCCCGATCCGGGTGTCGAGCAGCGCCAGCTCCTTGTAGAGGACCAGGAACGGCATCGCCAAAACCACCGGCGGCAGGATCAACTGCGACAGGAACCAGAACGAGATGTCCTTGTTCCGCCACGGCCCGAACTTGTAGCGGAAGCGGCTGAGGCCGTAGGCGGCGAGCGAGCCGATGATGACCGCCAGCAGCGAGGCGCCGACCGAGGCGACGACGCTGTTCTCGAAGCGCAGCAGGAACTCCTCGCGCACCGTCGAGGTCGCGCCGATGGTGTCCGGCGACAGGCCGAGCGAGCGCCAGCCGCGCCAGTCYGGCTGGTAGTCGATGAAGGGGATCAGGTGCCCCTGGGTGACGTCGACCGCAGTCTTGAACGAGGTCGTCACCGTCCAGTAGATCGGGAACAGCGAGATGAAGGCCCACAGCAGCGCCGCCGTGTACAGCAGCGTGCGGCCGGAGATGCGCTTGGCGCGCCAGGTCGCCGTGCCCGTCATGTCAGCCGCCGCATCCAGCGGCTGACCAGGTTCAAGAGCGCGGTCACGAAGACGATGATCATGATGAAATAGACCTGCGCCAGCATTGTGCCGTAGCCGACATTGGATCGGTCCCGGTATTCGCGATAGATGAAGCTCGACACCGTGTCGGTGGCGCCGCCGGGCCCGCCCGAGGTGACGTTGATGACGATGTCGGCCAGCTTGAGCTCGAAGATGATCCTGAGGATGACCGCGGTGACGCTGACCGGCAGCATCAGCGGGAAGGTGATCTTCCAGAACGACTGCCAGGCCTTGGCGCCGTCGATCCGCGCCGCCTCCAGGATGTCGTTCGGTATGGCCTGCAGCCCGGCCAGCAGCAGGATCATGATGAAGGGGATCGAGACCCAGCCATCCATGGCCATGATGCTGATCCGCGCCATCCAGGGCGAGGCGAAGAAGGCCGGGTTCTCCCAGCCAAGAAACCGGGCCAGCGACGCCGCCGGGCCGAAGCGGTATTCCATGATCGACTTGCCGATCATCCAGCTGACCGCCACCGGGCTCAGCATGAACGGCATCAGGAAGGCGACGCGGAAGAACTTGCGGGCGCGGATCTCGGCGTTCAGCAGCAGGGCCAGGCAAAAGGCGATGGCGTATTGCACCAGCACCGCCAGCACATACCAGACCATGTTGCCGAGCGCGTTCCAGTAGTAGGGATCGGCCCACAGGCTGCGCAGGTTGTCGAGGCCGTTGAGCTGCCGGCCGGCGAAGGAGCTGAGGTTCCAGTCGGTGAAGGCGATGTAGAGGCCGAAGATGGTCGGGAAGATCACCATCGATACGGTGAACAGCACAGCGGGCAGCAGGAACAGCGCCCGGTGGCCGGCCTCGCCGCGGATCATCACCTGCCCGGCGCCGAGCGCCACCGCCCAGGCCAGATAGGTATAGAGCAGGGGACGCCAGGTTTCGAAGCCGAGGTCGATCGTCCCGGCCGAATCCAGCACCTGCAGCAGCAACACCGCCGCGAGCGCGAGCGAGGCGAGCAGGATCAGCCACCGCCCCGCGGCCTTGCGGCCGGCGGGGATACGCGACGAGACGGGCTTGATGCTGTGACCGCCGGGGAGGGCCCCGATCTCCGCTTCGCTCATGCTGGTCCGGACTGCAAGTGGACACCGTTGAAAGTTGGGGCGTTGCCTATCCCGCTCGCGGGACTTTCGATCACTTGAACCGGCCCGTGTTCTCCACACTCCCCCTCCCCCCGCGGGAGGGGGCAGAGGGAGGGGGTGTCGATGACAGGAGCCAGCCTGGAATCAGCCGGGATTTCTGTGGGGCTGGTGGTGACGCCCAACATCGATTCTATCGGCGCCAGACCCCTCCCCCTACCCCCTCCCGCAAGGGGAGGGGGAGGATAGAAGGGATAGGTCGCCCCGATCAATTCGGACGTCACAACCCGAGCGATGCCTTGTACAGGGCGATCTGCTTTTCCCGGCCGATCTGGTCGGTGATCTTCTCCCAGGCCGCGGCGATGGCATCGGCGCCGGACTGGGCGGTGCCCTGGCCGGCGAAGACCTTGGCCAGCTCGTCCTCCGCCACGCTGTAGTACTGGAAGATGCCCGGGATGCGCGGCTCGATCGCCGCATTCGGGTGGTTGTAGGAATCCGCCTCCGACTTCAGGTACGAAGTGATGAAGGCCTCGTCATAGCCGGCGGCGACCCATTCCGGGATGTTGAAATGGCTGTTCCGGTACGGCTGGAAGCCGGAGGGATAGGCCGCGGCCCACAGCGACAGGTCCTTGCCGCCGAGATGGGCCGCGGCGCTCCAGGCCGCCTTGTGTTTCTGCGGATCGCTGTCGACCCGGGCCATGACATAGACGCCCCAGCCCAGATACGCCATGTTCGGCGCGTAGTTCGGGCCGCTCGGCAGCTTGTCCCAGGCGCCGGTCTTGGCGTTGTAGACGTCGTCCGAGCCCGGCAGGATGCTGAAGCCGCAGGTGTCGCCGATGACCGAGGAATCGCTGGTCTTGGCGTTCGACCCGACATCGCCCCACCACGCCAGCATCGACCCGGTCCCGGCCAGGAACTGCTGGAAGGCGGTGGTGTTGGGGTCGGCGCCGAGCTGGTCCGCCGGCTCCGACGGCAGAGCGTCGATCACGTCCTGGATCGCCCGCACCCAGGCCGGGTTGTTGATCCGCGGCTTCATGGTGTCGACGTCGAACAGCCAGGCCTTGTCGTCTGGGTGCTTGGCATAGGCCGTGGCCCGGCTGCCCAGGAAGTAGAAGCCGAAGCCGCCCCAGGCCTTGGGCGCGTCGAGATAGCCATAGGCATCCTGGCCGCCGACCTTCTTGCCCTTCAGGAACTTGGTCGCCGCCTGCACCTGCTGCCAGGTCTTCGGTACGCCCCATTCGCCCTGGCCGCCGCCATCCTTCCAGGCCTTGGCCAGGTCGGGGTCGGAGAAGACGTCGGTGCGGTAGTTGAAGTTGTGGCAGTCGCCGTCGATCGAGATCCGGTAGGTCTTGCCCTCCCAGGTGCCCACCGGAGCCTTCAGATAGGCCACATAGTCGTCCATCTCGATCTGGGCCTTGACCCAGTCCGGCATCTCCGACGCCAGGCCCTTGCCGCAGACGTCGCCCTCGAACGGGGCGCCCATCTCGACGATGTCGAAATCGATCGTGCCGGTGGCGATCGACTGCTGCAGCCGCGGGTTGTAGTCGGCCTGGGCCAAGTCGATCCAGGTGATCTTGGCGCCGGTATAGGCCTCCCACGGCTTCAGGAAGCCGCGGAACAGCAGGTTGTGCAGGTTCTGGTTGTTCAGCCCCATGAAGCTGAGCTGGACGCCCTTGAACTCGCCTTCCTTCACCGCGGCCTTGGTCGGGCCGAGGCACAGCTCGCCGACCTTCTGCCAGTCCGCGTCGGTGGGCGATCCCTTGCCGACCCCCGGGATCTGCAGGATCTGGGCGCGCAGGTCGCCCTGCGCCAGCGCGGTCGAGGAGAGGGGGCCGAACAGGCCCGCCGTGCCCAAAGCGGCGCCGAGCCCTGCCGCACCCTTCAGAACCGTGCGCCGGCTGGCCTGTGCCGCGACGAGGCGGTCGTAATCCCGTAACTTCACCGTGAGTCTCCCTGTGGCATTCTCTTTGTTGTCGCCTTCCAGCGGTCCGAACCGTTGCGGCCCCGCCGCCCGATTGTTTCCGACCGAAAGGGTCGTGAAACGTTTCATGGTAGCGTTGCCAAACCAAGCGATTTCGGCGGGTGCCGAAGGCGAAGCTGAGTATGATGCGGCGACGATGGGGGTGCAAGGGAGCGGCCTTGGAGCCGCACTGGCCCCGAAGCAGGGAAGGACGCGGAGGTGGGTGTGGGCAATTTCCAGCGGGTGTTCGGCGACAGCAAGCCGGTGATCGCCATGGTGCATTTCGGAGCCCTGCCGGGTGCGCCACTCTACGACTCGGCGGCCGGGCTCGACGGGCTGCTCGACGGCGCGCGGCGGGACCTGCAGGCGCTGCAGGCGGCCGGTTTCGACGCCGTGATGTTCGGCAACGAGAACGACCGGCCCTACGAGTTCAAGGTCGATACGGCCTCGACCGCGACCATGGCCTATCTGATCGGCCGGCTGCGGCCGGAGATCACGGTGCCGTTCGGCGTCAATGTGCTGTGGGACCCGGCCGGCTCGGTCGCTCTGGCCGCCGCCACCGGCGCCGCCTTCATCCGCGAGATCATGACCGGGACCTATGCCTCGGACATGGGGCCGTGGAACCCGGACGCCGGCGCGGCGATGCGCTATCGCAACCGGCTCGGCCGTGGCGACCTGGCGATGCTGTACAACATCTCCGCCGAATTCGCCTGGTCGCTGGACCGGCGCGACCTGGCCGACCGGGCGCGCAGCGCGGTGTTCTCCAGCATCCCCGACGCCATCCTGGTTTCCGGCACCATCACCGGCGAGGCGGCGGCGATGTCCGATCTCGAGGCGGTCAAGCGGGTGCTGCCGCACACCCCGGTCCTGGCCAACACCGGGGTCAAGCACGACACCGTCGCCGACGTGCTGCGGGTGGCCGATGGCTGCATCGTCGGCTCCTCGCTCAAGGTCGACGGCCACACCTGGAACGCGGTGGACCCCGACCGGGCGGCGGAGTTCATGCGCCTGGCGCGGGCGGCGCGGAAGGGCTGACGGCGATGGCGACGGACCTGCCGGGCGAAGCCCCGGCCAAGCAGCGCCTGCGCGGGTTGCTGTCGGAACTGATGCTGATCCCGGGCCTCAGCGGCCATGAGGGGCGGGTGCGGCGGCATCTCGCCGGGCTCCTCTCCGGGCTCGGCATCGACTCGCGCTCCGACCGGCTCGGCAATCTGATCGCGACCATCGCGGGCACGGTCGCGGGGCCCAGCGTGATGCTCTTCGCGCATATGGACCAGCTCGGCCTGATCGTCCGCAAGATCGAGCCGGGCGGGCTGGTGCGGGTGGAACGGCTGGGCGGCGTGCCGGAGAAGGCGCTGGCGTCGCAGGCGGTGGTGTTCTGCGTCGGCGCCGGCCGCGACGTGCCGGGGGTGATCGCCAACAAGAGCCACCACGCCACCTCGCAGGAGGAGAAGTACCGGGTCCTGCCGTACCCGGAGATCTACATCGATGCCGGCTTCGACAGCGCCGCCGACGTGCTGGCCGCCGGCATCGACATCGGCACGCCGGTCGTCTATGCGCCGAAGGTGGTCGAGCTGGCGGGCGACCGCATCGCCGGCACCGCGGTCGACGACCGGGCCGGCTGCGCCGTGATCGTCGAGGTCGCCCGGGCGTTGCTGGCGGCGCCGCGGCGGCCGACGGTGCATCTGGTGTTCTCGGTGCAGGAGGAGTTCAACCTGCGCGGCGCGGTGACGGCGGCGCAGGTGCTGGCGCCGGACATCGCCATCCAGCTCGACATCATCCTCGCCACCGACACCCCCGACATGGCGCAGCGCGGCGATGTCCGCCTCGGCGGCGGCCCGGCGATGAGCCTGTACAGCTTCCACGGCCGCGGCACGCTGAACGGTACCATCCCACACCCGGCGCTGGTCGCCCTGTTCGGCGAGACCGCGCGGGGCGAAGGCATCGCCCTGCAGAAGAGCGCGCATGTCGGGCTGCTGACCGACTCATCCTATGTGCAGCTGGTCAATGCCGGCGTGGCCTCGATCGATCTCGGCTACCCGGCCCGCGGCACCCATTCCTCGCTCGAGATCTGCGACCTGTCCGACCTGGCCGGTCTGGCGCGGCTGCTGGCCGCCGGCATCGGCCACATCGACGAAAGCTTCAGCCTGGACCGCGACCGGTACGAGACATGACCCATTACCTCGGCATCGACATCGGGACCTTCGAATCCAAGGGCGTGCTGGTGGCGGCGGATGGCAGCATCGCCGCCATGGCCGCGAAGCCGCACAAGCTGATCGTGCCGCAGCCGGGCTGGGCCGAGCACCGGCCGAAGGAGGATTGGTGGGACGACGTCACCTTCCTCTGCCGCAAGCTGCTGGCCGACAGCGGCGTGCCGGCCGCGTCGATCCGGGCGGTCGGCACCAGCGCCATCGGGCCGTGCATGCTGCCGGTCGATGCGGCGGGCGAGCCGCTGATGAACGGGGTGCTGTACGGCGTCGACACCCGCGCCCATCAGGAGATCGCGGACCTCACGGCGCAGATCGGCGAGGACGTGCTGCTCGAGCGCTGCGGCAACGCCCTGACCTCGCAATCGGTCGGGCCCAAGATCCTGTGGCTCAAGCGCAACCGGCCGGAGATCTTCGCCCGCACGGCGAAGATCCTGACCTCGACCTCGTTCCTGGTGCACAAGCTGACCGGGCGCTTCGTCATCGACCACTACACGGCGGCCAATTCCAGCCCGTTCTACCTGGCCGACGCGCTGGCCTGGAGCGATGCACTGGCGCCCGGCATCGTCGATCTCGGCCAGATGCCGGACCTGGCCTGGAGCACCGACATCGTCGGCAGCGTCACCCGTCAGGCGGCGGCGGAGACCGGGCTGGCCGAGGGCACGCCGGTGATCGCCGGCACTATCGATGCGGCGGCGGAGGCGGTCAGCGTCGGCGTGCTCGACAGCGGCGATATGATGGTGATGTACGGGTCGACCATCTTCACCATCCTGCTCGGCGACACCCGGGTGCGGGATCCGCGGCTGTGGTGGGCGCCCTGGCTGATGCCGGGCCAGCACGCGGCACTGGCCGGCCTCGCCACCAGCGGCACGCTCAGCCACTGGTTCCGCGACCAGTTCGCCCGCGAGCTGGACCCGGCCTCGGCGATCCCGGCGCTGGTGGCGGAGGCGGAGCAGTCGCCGCCCGGGGCGCGGGGGCTGGTGCTGCTGCCGTACTTCTCAGGGGAGCGCACGCCGATCCACGACCCGCAGGCCAAGGGCGTGCTGTTCGGCCTGAACCTGACCCACACCCGCGGCGACATCTGCCGGGCGGTGTTCGAGGGCATCGCCTGCGGCACAGCCGATATCGTCGAGACCTATCGCGAGGCGGGGCTGGTGCCGCGCGCGGTGTATTCGGTCGGCGGCGGCACCAAGAACCGGGTGTGGTCGCAGGCGACCTCCGACATCTCCGGCCATCCGCAGATCCTGCGGCAGAAGACCTTCGGCGCCAGCTACGGCGACGCCTTCCTGGCCGCGCTCGCGGTCGGCGACGTCCAGCCGGGCGACATCCGGGCGTGGAACCCGACCGCCTCGGAGATCACGCCCGACCCGTCCCACGCCGAAGTCTACCGGCGGCAGTTCGGTGTTTTTAAGGACCTGTATCCGGCGACGCGGGATTTGATGCGGCGGTTGGACGGGTGAGGGGAGTCGGGCTCGCGCAGGTTGGGTTCCGTTGCCGAACCCACCAATCCTGTCATCCTCGGGCTTGACCCGAGGATCCAGGGGCTTTCAGAGCAGCTCTCGGTGSCCCCTGGATTGCCGGGWCAAGCCCACGGCTGTCCGGTTAAGGAAAAATCGCAACCACAGCGTGTTTATCCTAGTCCGGTATTCTATTTAATTGTCATCCTCGGGCTTGACCCGAGGATCCAGGGGCTTTCAGAGCAGCTCTCGGTGGCCCCTGGATTGCCGGGTCAAGCCCGGCAATGACAATAAAAGTTTAGTTCAGCACCTAGGTCTGCAACCCGAAAAGCGCAACCGGACAGCCGTGGGTCAAGCCCGGCAATGACAGGAGAGAGGTTCCGTCGGGCCTTACGACCCGGCCTTGGCCTGCTGCTGCTGTTCCGGCAGCGGCTGCACCGGCATGCCGGGGTAGAAGATCTTCTGCGTGTTGCCGGTGATGACGCGGTCGCCCTCGGCCAGGCCCTTCTCGATGGCGACCAGCGGGCCGTCCGTCGGGCCCAGCGTCACCAGGCGCTGCTCCGCCTTGTTGTCCTGGCTGACGACATAGACGTAGCGCCCGAACTGGCTGGCGGCGACGGCCACCTGCGGCACCATCAGGGCGTCCGGCTGCGGCTGCAGATGGACGCGCACGCGGACATATTGGCCGGGCAGCAGGCCGAAATCGCCATTGCCGACGGTGGCACGCGCCAGGATCGTCCCGGTCTGGTTGTCGACGGTGTTGTCCAGGAAGGTCAGCTCGCCCTGGTGCTTCGGCTCGGTCTCGCCCGGCAACAGCACGTCGATCTTGACCTTCCCCGCCGCCTGCGCCGTCCGGATCTTGCCCAGCTCGGTCTCGCTGGGGTTGAAGGTGACGTAGATCGGGTCGAGCTGCACCAGGGTGTTGAGGGCGGCGCTGCCGCCGACGCTGACCAGGGTTCCCACCGGCGCCTGGTTGCGGCCGAGCCGCCCGGCGAAGGGGGCCCGGATCTCGGTGTAGCCCAGGTTGATCTCGGCCTGGCGCTGCGCCGCCTGGTCGCTGGCCAGAGTGGCCTGGGCCTGCTTCAGATTGCTCTCGCGCTGGTCGAAGGTGTCCTTGTTCAGCCAGCCATTCTTGCTCAGCTCGGTGCCGCGGTCGTAGTTCGAGCGCAGATAGTCGATATTGGCCTGGTCGCGCTGCAGCTGGGCGTTCGCCTGGTCCAGCGCGGCCTGGAAGTCGCGCGGATCGATCCTGTACAGCAGGTCGCCCGGCTTGACGTCGGTCCCGTCGGTCGCCGGCTGCGCCTGGATATAGCCGGACACCTTGGCCTGCAGGCTGATGGCGGCGATCGACTCGGTGCGCGCGGAGTAGTCGAGATAGATCGGCAGCGATCGCTTCAGCACCGCGGCCACCGGCACCGGCATGGCGGGGGGAGGCCCGGCAGCGGGCGCCGCTTCGGCCTGCGCCGTGTCGCTGCCCAGCGCCAGCGCCAGCAGGGCCGGGGGCAGGCGGCCGGTCTGGTACAGGCCGGCGACGACAGCGGCGGCCACGACGATCGATCCCAGGACGACGGTACGGACGCGCATGGCGCGATTCTCCACTCTATTCGGCCGGGCCGGCCTTCGGCTCCAGCCGATGGCCGTCGGTGGCGTGGGGGCTGTCCGTGCCGCCGCGGCGCTCACGGAAGGACTCGATCACGGCGTAGAACACGGGCACGAAGATCAGGGTCAGGATGGTGGCGGCCAGCATGCCGCCGAACACGGTGGTGCCGATCGACTGGCGGCTGGAGGCACCGGCGCCTGTGGCGATCATCAGCGGCACCACGCCGAGGATGAAGGCGAAGGCCGTCATCAGGATCGGCCGGAGACGCAGCCGCCCGGCTTCCGCCGCCGCCTCGACGATGCTGTGGCCCTCTTCGCGCAGGCGCTTGGCGAACTCCACGATCAGGATAGCGTTCTTGGCGGCCAGGCCGATCAGCATGACCAGGCCGATCTGCGAATAGACGTCGATCTGCATCTGCCGGGCCCACAGCGCCGCGAACGCCCCGAACAGGGCCAGCGGCACCGCCAGCAGCACCATGAACGGCATCGACCAGCTTTCATACTGGGCCGCCAGGATCAGGAACACGAAGACGATGGCGAGCCCGAACACCAGGGCCGCCACAGACCCCGCCTGCAACTCCTGGAAGGTGATACCGGTCCATTCATAGGTGAAGTCGCGGGGCAGCGCCGTGGCGGCCGCCCGTTCCATCGCCGCGATCGCCTGGCCCGAGCTGAAGCCGGCAGCGGGGGCGCCGTTGATCTTGGCCGAGGTGTAGTTGTTGTAATGTGGCACCGTGTCCGGCCCGGCGATCGGCTTCAGATCGCCCAGCGTGCTCAACGGCACCATGCCACCCGCCGAATTGCGGACATACAGACGCGAGATGTCGGTCGCCGATCCTCGGGCATCCTTGTCCGCCTGGATGGTGACGCGGAAGGTGCGGCCGTACAGGTTGAAGTCGTTGACGTAGAGCGATCCCAGATAGATCTGCAGCGTGTTGAACACGTCGGGCAGGGTCAGCCCCAGCATCTTCGCCTTGTTGCGGTCCAGGTCGTAATTGTATTGCGGGGTCGTGGTGCTGAAGCTGCTGAACAACTGATGCGGGTCAAGCTCCGGCTGCTTCCGGGCCTCGGCCAGAACCGCCTGGGTTGCCGCGTTCAAGGCCCCGGCGCCCTGGCCCGACAGGTCCTCGATCTGGAATTCGAAGCCGCCGGTGGTGCTGATGCCCGGGATCGATGGCGGGTCGAAGGCCAGGGCAAAGGCTTCGGGGATCTGCATCAGCTGCCCGCCCACCTTCTGGGCCAGGGCCGACGCGCTCTGGTCCGGCCCACGCTCGGACCAGGGCTTCAGGATGGCGAACTGGGCCGCGGAGTTCGACTGGGCGGCGCTGGTCAGGAAGTTCAGGCCGACGATCTCGCCGACCGTCTCGATTCCCGGCGTCGCTTCCAGGATGGCGCGGGTCTTCTTCGCCACCGCCTCGGTGCGCTCCAGCGATGCGCCGTCCGGCAGCTGGATGACGACGAAGAAATAGCCCTGGTCCTCGACCGGCAGAAAGGTCGATGGCAGGCGCGACGACACCCAATAGGTCAGGCCCAGCCCGGCGACGAACAGGATCATGACCAGCCAGCGGAGACGAATCAGGAAGCGCACCAGGGCTGCATAGCCGTGCGACAGCGCATTGAAGCCGGCGTTGAACCAGCGGAACAGGATGAAGGGAGTGGCCGCCCGATGCCGCAGGAACGCGGCGCTCAGGGCCGGGCTCAGGGTCAGCGAGTTGAAGGCCGACAGGCCGACGGAGATGGCGACGGTCAGCGCGAACTGGTTGTACAGGCGGCCGGACACGCCGGGGATGAAGGCGACCGGGATGAACACCGCCATCAGCACCGCGGTGGTGGCGATGATCGGGCCGGTCACCTCGGTCATCGCCTTGCGCGTCGCCGCCAGGGGCGGCAGCCCGGCCTCCAGCTGCCGCTCGACATTCTCCACCACGACGATGGCATCATCGACCACCAGGCCGATCGCGAGCACCATGCCGAGCAGGCTCAGCATGTTCAGCGAGAAGCCCATGCCCTCCATGACCACCAGCGTCGCGATCAGCGACACCGGGATGGCGATGACGGGAATCAGGGTGGTGCGCCAGTTCTGCAGGAAGATGAAGACCACCAGCACGACCAGCGCCAGCGCTTCAAGCAGCGTCTTCAGCACATCTTCCATCGCCGCCGAGACGAAGCGCGTGGTGTCGTAGCGGATGCCGTATTCGATGCCCTTGGGGAAGCGCTGCTTCAGCTCCTCCATCTTGTTCTGAACGGCTTCCTGCAGCGCCAGCGCGTTCGACCCCGGCTGCTGGAACACGGCCACGACCACGGCCGGCCGGCCGCCGAAATAGCCCGAGGACGAGTATTGCAGGGCGCCCAGCTCGATCCGAGCGACGTCGCGCAGCCGCACCACCGACCCGGTCGCCGGGTCGGCGCGGACGACGATGTCGCCGAACTGGGCCGGGTCGCTCAGGCGGCCGGCGGCGTTGACCTGCAGCTCGAACGCGGTGCCCTCGGGGGCGGGCGACTGGCCGATCTTGCCGGCGGCCACCTGCACGTTCTGCTCGGCCACTGCGTTCTGCACGTCGACCGCGGTGACGCCCAGATTGGCCAGCTTGTCCGGGTCCAGCCAGATGCGCATGGAATAGCGCCGCTCGCCGAAGATCTGGACGTTGCCGACGCCGGGCAGCCGCTTGATCGGGTCGACGATCTGCAGATAGGCGTAGTTGCTCAGCTCCACCGGGTCGACCGACCCGTCCGGCGACGTCAGGTCGACGATCAGCACGAAGTTCGGGTTCTGCTTCTGGATCGTGATGCCGCCCTGGTTCACGATCGCCGGCAGCGACGAGGCCGCCTGCGACACCCGGTTCTGCACGTCGACCGCGGCGATGCTCAGCGGATAGCCGACCTGGAAGGTGACGGTGATGTTCGAGGTGCCGTCGTTCGACGAGGTCGACGACATGTACATCATGCCCTCGACGCCGTTGATCTGCTGCTCCAGCGGCGTTGTCACGGTGTCGGCCACGACCTGGGCGCTGGCGCCCGGATAGGCGGCACTGACCACGACCTGCGGCGGCGTGATGTCGGGGAACTGTGAAACCGGCAGCAGGAAGTAGGAGATGCCGCCGGCCAGCACCATGATCACCGCGATCGCCGAGGCGAAGATCGGGCGCTGGATGAAGAAGCCGATCATGACCGGGTCGTGCCCCCGAACAGGCGGCCCTGCGCCGCGCCGCAATCGCGCGCACCGCAGGAATATGCCGAGGCCAACCCACGGGCCATGGTAAACCTCTTGGTTAAGTTAACTTGGTTGATTATCGTTCCGGCGGGCCGTCGTCAAGGGAAGCTTCGGCCCGGGCACCCGCCGGCTGAGTCGGACCTTGACCCGACCTGACCGGGGTGTTACCGGTAAGTAACAGAATACTTGATGCAGCGCAACAATACCGTCAAGGGCAATTCAGGTGCTATGACGACCATCACACCCCCGCGGCTGGGAGGGCCATCAGGGCCGAATGCCGAACTCCGGCCGCGCGACCGCATCCTCGGCACCGCCCGAGACCTGTTCCACAAGCATGGTTATCGCGGCGTCGGCGTCGATGCCATCGCCGAGGCTGCCGGTACCAACAAGATGACTCTGTACCGGCATTTCGGATCGAAGGACGACCTGATCGTCGAATGCCTGCACGGCCTCGCACAGGAGGCCGACGCCATTTGGGTGGGCTTCGAGGAGAAATACCTCGGCGACCCGGCGGCACAGCTGCATGCCTGGGTCCGGGCCGGCGCGGACTGCGCGATCGCGGATGCGCGCGGCTGCGACATGGTCAATGCCGCGGTCGAGCTGACCGAGCCCGGCCATCCCGCCCGGCGCGTGATCGAGGATTTCAAGACGGCGCAGCGCGACCGGCTGGTGCGGCTGTGCCGGGGGGCCGGGGCCACCCAGGCGGAGCTGCTGGCCGACACGCTGTGGCTGCTGCTGGAAGGCGCCCGGGTGAGCCGGCAGAGCGTCGGCGCCGAAGGGCCCAGCGCCCGCTTCATCCGCATGGCCGAGGCGATCATCGCCGCCTTCCTGCCGCGCGAGACCGCTGCATCCTGATCTCATGGGGCCCTAGGCAGGCCGATTCGGGTCGGTGTTCGGCTCCAGCGGGCCTTCGGCCTCCTCCTCCTCGGGCAGCATGTCGCCATGCACCGGCAGCGGCGTCCCGATCCAGACCGGGTCGACCAGATGGTCCCGGCGCGGGTTGCTGGTGTTGGGGTGGACCAGGATGCTCAGGCCCCCATGGTTCAGCATCAGCCAGGGCACCAGCGTCGCAAACAGCTCGGTGGCGAAGGAGACCTGGAACATCGCCTGGTCATGCGGCCCGACCCTGACCTCGTGCCAGCGGCCGAGGCGGACGCGGAAGCGTTCGCCGATCCAGGCGCGCAGCCGTTCGGCCCGGTCGCGGGTCGCCGCCGGGTCGAAATAGACATGGGCGTGGTAGCTGGCGATCTCCGCCACCGGCCGCGGTGCTTCCTTCGAGTCCATCGCGCGTCTCCCGCTCTCGTCGCCCGACCATAGCGCAGGACGGAAGACGGTGGGGGCTCAGACCGCGCCGAGCCGCAGCAGGATCCGGGCCAGGGCGTCGAAATGCTCGTTCGGGACGGCCTCGCCGATCTTGCCCTCGGCATGCAGTTGCCGCGCCAGCAGCGGCGCCGTTTCCATCGGCACATTGGCCATGCCGCCCTTGAACGACTTGCCGACCAGCATCGGCACCGATGTCTCGCCGGGCACGAAGCGGATGCCGACGGTGATCTCGCCATCGGTGACGAACAGCGTCGGCACGGAGGACCCGCCCTCGCCGCGGGCCAGGCCGCGATGCAGCTGCCGCCGGGTGCTGCGGATGAACGGGTCGCCCTCCTGCTCCTTGCGCTCGCGCTTCATCTCGCTGCGGGTCATCCGCTGGTCGCGCTGGAACAGCCAGCGCTGCAGCAGCATGTCGATCAGGGCGAAGACCAGCAGCACCGCGATGATGCCGATCAGCACCGGCTTCAGCGTCGCCACCAGCACCAGGCCGATGCAGTCGCGGCCGCATTGCGGCGTCACCAGCACCGCCCGCAGCGCCCCGAGAGCGAGCAGCCCGATCACCCCCAGAAGGGTGCAGGCCTTCACCACCGCTTTCACGAACTCCAGCAGGTTGCGCAGGCTGAACAGGCGCTGGAAGCCGCTGACCGGGTTGATCTTGTCGCCGCGGGGCACCAGCGGGTCGAAGGAGAACGGAATGCCGCGCAGGAAGCCGACATTGGCGAGGATGCTGGCGACGACGATCACCAGCACCAGCGGCGCAACGATCCTGGCCGCCAGCGACAGCAGGGTCGGGATGATGGTGTAGCTCTGGTCGAACGGCTTGGCCGTCAGGGCGATCGGCTCGGTCAGGATGGCGCGGAACGCCTCCATGATCGTCGGACCCTCGACCCCGAGATAGAGGAAGCCGGCGACCAGCGCGACCACCGTGATCAGGTCGCGGCTGTGCGCCACCTGGCCCTTGCCCCGGGCGTCGGCCAGCTTCTTGGCGCTGGCGGGAAGGCTCTTGTCCTCGCTGGTCTGCTGGCTCACGGCAGCACCGTGCGGGCGAGGTCGAGCACGCCGCGCATCGAGCCCAGGCTGTCGTTGAAGTAGGGCACCAGGAAGATGGCGTAGATCGGCAGCACCAGCACCAGCGCCGCCGACTTCACCGACAGCGACAGGTCGAAAACATTGAGCTGCGGCGCCATCCGGCCGATCACGGCCAGCGCGATGTCGGCCAGCAGCATCACGATCACCAGCGGCACGGCCAGCAGCAGGCCGAGCCGGACCACATGGTCGAGCAGGCCCAGCAGCAGCGTCGGCGTTTCCCCGGTGAAGGGCGGCAGCAGCTCGGTCACCGGCCACAGGGCGTAGCTGGCGTAGAGCGCCTCCGCCACCACCCCGAGGCCGTTGCCGGCGAAGAACAGGGCCAACAGCACCAGCACGAACAGCGTGCCGACCGGCGAAGCCTGGCCCGAGGCGTTGGGGTCGAGCAGATAGGCGCCGTTGACGCCGCGCTGCATGTCGATCAGCTCGCCCGCCGCCTCCACCGCCCAGAAGGGCAGGCCGAACAGCAGGCCGAGCAGGAGGCCGATCACCGCTTCCTTGGCCACCAGCATCAGCATCTGGCCGGGCTGCAGCGGCGTCAGCACCCCCAGCTCCGACGTCACCTGCGACACCACCGGCAGGGCGATGGCGATGATCACCCCGTTGCGCAGGATGCCGGTGAGGCCGAGCCAGGAGAACATCGGCAGCACGGTGGCCAGGGCGACCGGGCGGGCGATGGCGATCGAGATCGCGGTGACGTAGGGCCCGATCAGCTCGGCCAGCAGCCGGAAGGATTCGATCATCGGGGCGGTCCGGCATCCGCCGGGATCGCGCCGCGGGTGATCGCCGGGAAGTCGGTGAAGATCCGGTCAGTGTAGCGCACCAGCGGGCTGGCCAGCATCGGGCCCAGAAGCACCAGGGCCAGCACCACGGCGATGACCTTGATCGCCATCGGCAGGGTCTGGTCCTGGATCTGCGTCACGGCCTGGAACAGGCCGACCAGCAGGCCGACCGCGGCGGCGATGCCGAGAGCCGGCAGCGACAGCAGCAGCGTCAGGGTCAGCGCCTCCTGCAGCAGATGCGAGATCACCKCCTGGTTCATGGGCGCCTTTCCCCACTGCTTTCAGGCTTCCCGACGCCGTCATTGCGAGGAGGCGAAGCCGACGAAGCAATCCAGGGGCCGGTGCGTGCGGCCCCTGGATTGCTTCGCTGCGCTCGCAATGACGGTGGGGATTTGGCATTCCGGGACGAGGGCGCGTTCATCGCCGCCTCAGCTGCTGTAGCTCAGGATCAGGCCGTGCAGCAGGCGCGACCAGCCGTCGACCATGACGAACAGGAACAACTTGAACGGCACCGAGATCGCCAGCGGCGACACCATCATCATGCCCATCGCCATCAGGATCGCCGAGACGATCAGGTCGATGACGATGAAGGGCAGGTACAGCAGGAACCCGATCTCGAAGGCCCGGGTCAGCTCGGAGATGACGAAGGACGGGATCAGGATGACCATGTCGTTCGGCGTCGCCGCGGCACTGGCCTCCGGCGGCCACACCCGGGCAGTGGCGGAGAGTAGGAAGTCGCGCTCCGCCGGGTCGGTGAAGCGCAGCAGATAAGCGCGCACCGGCTCGATCGCCGACTGGATCACCGCCTGYCAGTCCTGGATGCTGCGCAGCCGCAGCGCCGGGTCGCTGACCCGGGCATAGATCTCGGCGATCACCGGTCCGGTGATGTAGACCGTCAGCATCAGGGCGATGCCGTACAGCACCATGTTCGGCGGCGTCTGCTGGATGCCGAGCGCGTTGCGCAGCAGCAGCATGACCACCGAGATCTTCAGGAAGGCGGTGAGGGTGACGACCAGGAACGGCACCAGGCTGACCAGCGTGACGATGCCGAGAAGCGGCAGGACATCCGGCTGCGCCTCATTCATCGCCGAACAGCCGCACCACGCGCACGCCCAGCTCGTCCTCGATCCGCACGATCTCGCCGCGGCCGATGCGCCGGCCGTTGGCGACGATGTCGACCGCCTCGACGGGGTCGCGGCCGAGCGGGATGACCGCGCCGGGGGCCAGGCCCTGCACCGCGGCCAGCGGCAGCTCGCTGCGCCCCAGCTCGAACACCAGCATCACCGGAAGCTGGTCCAGCCGGTCCGCCGGCGCCGCGGGATCGCTATCCGCCATCCATCCTCCTCCATCCTGCAGAGCCAGGGGCCTCCGTGGCCCCGCAACCGTGACCGTTCCACGGTCGTGCTTGGCCGCATGCGACCAGCCCTCGCCATAGACCACCAGCGCCTCGCCGGGCGGGCAGGCGACATCGGGAAAGACGACGTCGCCGGGCTCGATCCCCTTGAGCTCAGCCAGGCTGAGCCGCACCGCGCCGATGCGGACGGTCAGCGGCACCGGCAGACCGGCGCAGGGTGCGGGCAAGGCCGGGGCGGCGCCGATCAGGCGGTGCAGGGCCTGGCCGGCGGCGGCATCGGCGGCGAGGTGCAGTGTTGTTTCGGCAAAGGCGTGGCGAATGGCGACGTCGCAGCGGAAGGCAGGCGCGAAGGCCGGCGCCGGGCCGATGCTCTCGATCGCGATCGATACCCCGGCCGCCGCTTCCAGCACCGGCAGCAGCTCCGACAGCACCGCCTCGAGCAGCAGTGCCGCCAACTCCGGCTCCAGCTCGGCGACCGGCAGCCCGGCGGCTTCCGCCAGAGCCTGCTCGACCAACAGCGGCGGCACCAGCAACGCCAGGCATCCCGGGCCGAGACGCAGGGTGATCGTTGCGCCGTCGGCGTCGGGCGAGGCGAGGGTCGGGGTGATGGCGAGCGGCGCCTCGATCTCCAGCCCGCCGATCCGGACCGGCACGGGGGCGCAGCGCCGGGCGACGGTATTGGCGTCGCCGGCCTGTTCACGGGTCAGTCGCGGTGGGTGGTAGGGATGGGCGGCGGGATCGAAGGGATCCGCGTGGATCCGCGGCGCGGCGGCGGTCATGACCGGCCTCCGGACGGGCCGGGCGGTGTCAGGCTGGCCTCGTCCTCGGCGGCGACATCGTCGCGGATCTCAGCGGCCTTGCGCCGGGCGAGGCCGCGGCGCTCGCCCAGCCGGTCCAGCCGGTCGGCATCCCGCCGCCGCTGCCGCCAGGCCTCGCGCGCCGCATCGGTGTCGGCCTCGGCCCGGCTGGTCTCGGCCCGGCGGTCCCGCACCGCGGCGTCCTGGCGCCGGGATCCGGCGGCAAGCTCCGACACCCGGTCGCCCAGCCGCTCCAGCGCGTCGACTACGGCCGGTTTCTCCAGCGCCGCGGCATAGAGCCGACTCTCCTGCGCGGTACGATGATCCTCATAGGCGGCACGGTCGGCCTCGGCCTGCTGCTCCCGCGTCTCGGCAGCGGTCAGCGCGGTGCGCTCGCGGCCGAGGCTCTCGATTGCCAGCTTCTCGCGGTCGCGTCGCAGCTTGCGGAGCTTGTCCAAAGCGTCTGGCTTCTTCATCGGCTCAGCCGCTCCAGCTGCTCGCGGGTCTGGGCGAAGGGCGTGGCCTCCTCGAAATCCTGCTGCAGGAAGCGCCGGATATCGCCGATCTTGGCCACCGCCTCGTCGGCTAGCGAGTCGGCACCGGCCCGGTACTCGCCGACCTGGAGCAGCAACTCGATATCGGCGTGCTTGGCCATCAGCCGGCGCATCTGCACCGCGGCGCGGCGATGGCCGGTGTCGATCACCGCATCCATCACCCGGCTGCGGCTGGCCAGCACGTCGATCGCCGGGAAATGCCCGGCGCTGGCCAGGGCCTGCGACAGCACGACGTGGCCGTCCAGCAGGCCGCGGGTCTCGTCTGCGATCGGGTCGGTCTCGGCATCGCCCTCGACCAGCACGGTGTAGAAGCCGGTGATCGACCCCGTCGCCGCCGGCCCGGCCCGTTCCAGCAGGCGCGGCAGCATGGCGAAGAAGGAGGGCGGGAAGCCGCGCCGGGTCGGCGGCTCACCGGCGGCCAGGCCGATCTCGCGCACGGCACGGGCGAAGCGGGTGATGCTGTCCATCAACAGGGCGACGCGCATCCCCTGGTCGCGGAAATACTCGGCGATGGCGGTGGCGACGAAGGCCGCCTTGACGCGCTCGATTGCCGGCCGGTCGGAGGTGGCGGTGACGATCACCGCCCGACGCAGCGCCTGCGGACCGAGATGGCGGTCGATGAACTCGCGCACCTCGCGGCCGCGCTCGCCGATCAGGCCGATGACGATGGCGTCGGCGTCGGCGCCCTTGACGATCTGCGCCAGCAGCGAGGATTTGCCGGTGCCGGGCGACCCGTAGATGCCGATGCGCTGGCCCTCGCCGCAGGTCAGCAGGCCGTCGATGGCGCGGATGCCCAGCGGCATCGGCCGGCTGATCAGCGGGCGCAGCAGCGCCGGCGGCGCTTCGGCGTGCAGCGGGTAGGTGCTGTCGGTGTCGAGCGGCCCGCGCTCGGCGGTGTCGAGCGGCCGGCCCAGGCTGTCCAGCACCCGGCCCAGCAGCGCGGGGCCGACGCCGAGACGCAGGGCGCGGCCGGTCGGGATCGCCTCGGTCCGGGTCGACAGGCCCTGCAGGCTGCCGATCGGGGTCAGCACCGCGGCGCCGTCGACCAGCCCGACCACCTCGGCCAGGATGCTGTGCCCRGTCTGCGGGTCGCGCAGCTCGCAGATCTCGCCCAGCCGCGCGTCGTTGATCTCGGCATGGACCGTGACGCCGATGGCCTTCACCACCCGGCCCTTCACCGGGCGCGGATCGGCCTCCTCCAGCCGCCGGCGCAGCGCCTGCAGCGGGTCGGCCCGCAGCTGCAGGCCGGGAATCGGCCGGGGCAGGGCGTCCGGGCTCATGGCGCCGTCTCGCCCGGGCGAGTCCTCCGCAGCGCATCGCGCAGGGCGCGCAGCTGGGCGTCGATGCCCAGCTCGACATGGCCGTATTTGGTCACCATCACGCAAGTGTCGGCGGCCAGGCCGGGATCGGATTCGACCGTCACCCGGCGGCCGATATCGGCCAGCGCCGGGTCGGCCAGCCGGCCGCGTAGCGCCTCGACCATGTCCGGCGCCACCCGCAGCGTCGCCGCATGGTCCAGCCGGGACTGGCGCAACGCGTGGTCGACCGCCTGCAGCAGCAGCTCGCGCCGGTCGAAGCGGCCGAGGATGCGCTCGATCGTGTCTTGCACCAAGTCGGCCAGGGTCTGGTCCAGCCCGGCGAGATAGCGGTCGATCTGCAGCCCGGTCGCGGCCACCAGCGCCGCAGCCTCTTCGCGGGCGGCGGCCAGCCCTTCGGCATGGCCGCGCTCGCGCTCGGCGGCGAAGGCGGCGTCGGCCTCGGCCCGCAGGCGCCCGGCATGGGTCTCGGCTTCGGCCAGGTAGCGCCGCGCATCCCGCCATTGGTCGAGCGCCTCGGCCTTCAGCACCGGGCCGCCGCGGCGGAAAGCCGGGGCCTCAGCCATGGGGCACCACCGCCCGGGCCGCGGCCGCGAACAGGACAGCGGCGCGGGGCCGCTCGGCCGGCGGCAACCCGCCCTCCGGCCAGCGCTCCGGCACCAGCCGCAGCCGCAACCTCTCGCCGATCGCCGGGCCGGCCTCACCGCACCAGGCCGCGAGACACAGCAGGCCGGCGCGGTCGATCGCGGCCTCGACCGGCAGCGCGTCCAGCCCGGCCAGCGCCGGGACCGATCCTTTGTTGCCGAGGCCGAAGGCGTAGGAATCGGCGCCGATCAGGCCGGTGACGCGGCGGATCTCGGCGCCGAGGACGAGGGTGCGCAGCCGCGCCGCCAGCGCCGCGGCGCCGGCATGCCGGATCGCGCGGTCGAGATCGGCCGGCGCCAGCCCGGCGATCCGGGCGACATCGTCCCGCCAGGAATCGGCGTCCAAGGGCACGAGGTCGAGGCGTCGGCGCAGCAGCTCCGACAGGCGCGGCCGAAGCCGCGGCGTATCGAGCAGCAGCCGGGCCGTCGCCTCCGGCAGGCCCGGGAAGGCGCGGCCGAGCTGCGCTGGATGGGCGTGCAGCGCCACTGCCCGGTCGAAGCGCCGGAGCGCCAGCCGGTTCGCGATTGGGCTATTCATTCGGCCGCCGCTGGAGTGGTGCCGTCGCGGCGGCGCCAGATCCTCCAGCCGACGGTGCCGGCGGTGGCGACCACGGCCAGGGCGACCAGCGCCAGCAACCCCTGCAGCCAGGGCGCGCTGGAGCGGTGCACCCAGAAGCCGGCGACATTGGTCAGCGGGTCGGTGATCGGCGGCGTCGCCGACTCCGGATCGGTCGGCAGGAACACGACCGAGACGTTCTCGTACAGCAGGCCCTTGATGCCGTTCGCCACCAGCATCTTGATCTCGGGCGTCAGCTTCGACAGGTCGACATCGGCGCGATGGCGGATGACCACCGAGGCGGAGGAGGGGCTGGAGGCTGCCTTCAGCCCCTCATTGTCCGGCAGCACCACATGGACGCGGGCGGAATAAACCCCGTCGATCTCCGAGATCGTGCTCGAAAGCTCCTGGCTCAGCGCATAGATCAGCCGCGCCTGCTCCTCCACCGGCGAAGAGACCAGCCCTTCACCCTTGAACAGGTCCGGAATCTTGGCATAGCGCTCACGCGGATAGCCGTTGCGGCGCAGCACGTCGACGGCGTCGGCGAAGCGATCCTCCTCGACCGAGACGATCAGGCCGCGGTCCTTGCTGATCTCGCGCTCGGCCGGGATGCCCTGGTGCAGCAGGATCGCGACCATCTCATTGGCCTCGCGCTCCTGCAGGCCGCTGTACAGTTCGACCTTGCAGGCGGCGAGCAGCAGCAGCGCGGCGAACGCGAAGGGCTTCAACAATTCCGGTCGACCTTTCTAAGTTCGGACCTGCGGCGCGGCAGCCTTAAATCAGCCGCGCAGCAGGGTTTCCGGAACGTTGCCCAGCTGCTTCGAGGCGGTGGTGACCAGCGTGGTCCGCAGGACGCCGTTGTTGAACTCCCGCGTCGCCAGCCGCATCTCGCGCATCTCGGCCCGGAAGTCGACCTCTCCGCTCTGCTGCGCCGGCCGCGCCGCGGCGGGCCCCGGCTGCAGGCCCGGCTTGGTCGTGGCGCCCGGGGCCGTCGCCGATGCCTGCAGCGTCGTGGCGGGCTGCGGTTCGGTCAGCTTGCTGCCGAGCGACAGCGTGTCCTTGTGGAACTGCTGCAGCGAGTTGAGCAACTGGTCGCCCATCGCCGCCGGGTTCGCCAACAAGCGGGCCTTCAGGCTCGGCGCGTAGTCGGCGACCGATTTATGCGCCGGCTGCAGCGGTAGTGCGTAATCGAAGACGTTGGCCGCCTTCTGATCCAGCGGCAGGGCGACGGGCGTGACCGCGGCCTTGGGTTCGATCAGCGCCGGCGCCTGGAGAACGGAGGGCGAGATGACAACCATGGGATCAGCCTCGGCTCATGAAACGGGTCTGGGCTACAGGGCAGTGTCGCGGCCGGGTCATGAACCGGGCTTCCCGGTGCGGCCGCGCACGATCGTGGTCTGGAACTGGAAGGCCTGCTGCAGCGCCTGCATGGTCTCCTTGACCAGGGCGACGTAGCGGGGCGGCCCCGACACCAGCGCGACATTGGCGCTGGCCAGCGGCCGCGGCGGGAAGCGGGGGTCGTCGAGCTGCAGGCTGGCCAGCGACGCCTGCAGCTCCTCGAATCGGATCGCGCCGAGGGGCAGCATCTCCGACACCGCCTCCTCGACCGTGGTCACGTACAGCACCTGGCCGTCATAATACCATTGCAGGCCGAAGCTGGCGGCGAGCTGGTCGAGCAGCTTCTGCGGCGTCAGCTCCGGCAGCCGGCCGCGCACCCGGCCGGAGACCTTGTCGCTGACCTTGACCGGGATATCGAGGTTGCTGCCGAAGGCGCCCAGTACGTCGCGCACATCCTGGTCCAGGACGACATAGGGATAGGGCTTGTCGGGCCAGGGCAGGGCGCGACGGCCCTGGCCCGCGGCGAGATCGGCCGGGGCCGGCGTCACGACGGTCGGGGCAGGAGGGGCGGGCATCGTCACGATGGCCGGGGGGGCGGGCTGCTGCGCCGCTACCGATCCGGCCGAAAGGGGGAGGAGGGCGGCGACCGCGAGCACGACGGAGCACTGCCGACACTTGTCGGACAATACTCCTGTCAGCTCTCTGGTCCTGATCGCCATCCCCACCCGCATCAAGACGTCCCGCCGATATGCCTGTCATGATCAACCCGGCCTAGTCTTATAACGCCGCGCAGCCGGAGGTGCAAAAGCCAATCCAAACACTAGGCCTGCTTGAAACGGCCGGCGGATCGCCCAGACGTCGGGCAGACCTAAACGCTTAGCCCGGCAGCAGGGTTCCCGGCTTTTTGTTAAAGTTCTGTTGAACAGGCCTGGAGTTAAGATCCGAATGCACTGAGACATTGAAGTGCTTGACCTGACGGCAGTTTGTCGCATAGTCGAGTAGTAGTTCGAGGGGTAGGCGGGCTTTGGTGTCGAACCGACATTCTGGTCGTGTTGGCCAAGGCAGCGGGACTAGGATTGTTGGCCCGGAAGCCGGCGAGGGGTCGGCGACTCGGTGTGCCAGATCAGGCCGTTGGGCCCGCACTTCATCCGTGTTTCGGCTGTGTCAATCTTGAGCGTTGCACAAGGAGGAGCGTGTTATGGCGTCGACTTCCGGAAGCGATCCGATCGCTGACATGAAGGCCCAGATGGCCGAGATTCGTAAGCAGAACACCCAGGACTCGATCGACACCGCCTGGGAAACCCAGAAGAACCAGAAGCAGGACAAATGGGCCCAGGCGCTGGCGGATGCGGCCCGCAAGGGTTGAGTCCGGCCGCTCCGGTTCCTGAGCTTCATCGCTGTCAGTCTGGCGAGCGCGGCCGGTCCCGGTCGCGCTCGCTTTCGCCACTGATCGAGGCGCCTCGTGGGGTGGGCCATGCTCTCGAAATTCAAGGCGTTCCTGTCTGACAGCCCCCTCCAGGGGCCGATCCAGAGACTCTTCCCGCAATCCCCTTCGGTCACGCTGTTCGTGCTCGAGGGGCCGAATGCCGGCACCGTCCAGAAGCTGGCGCCCGCCGCCTACCGGGTCGGCAGCGGGCTTGAGTCCGACATCGTCCTGGCCGACGAAGCCCTGGCCCCGGTCCATGCCCTGATCGACATCGGCCGGCATCGGGTGCGAATCGAACCCTTGGCCGGCGCTGTCGTCGTGCCGGGCCGGACCGGGATGACGGAGCCCGGTGGGGTTCTGACCTTGCCGC
>NZ_JBFRCU010000074.1:0-39703 GCF_052113205.1 Inquilinus sp. YAF38
GCCGGGGCGCCGGGGCATCGGCGCGCTCGACAGCGGCGACCGGCGCCGTGGAGCCGTCGGGCAGCAGCAGGGCGGCGGGCACCGCGATCCCGCCGGCGGCCAGGACGATCCAGGTCAGGGGATGCCAGCTCACACCGCCCCTCCCGGCCGGTAGCCATAGACGTCGAAGGTGACGGACAGGACGGGGTCCGCTGCCAGATCCTCGGCCCGGATCTGCAGCGCGTCGACGAACAGGCTCGGCTGCCCGGCCTCAAGCGCGTGGAGGATGCGCTGCAGCGGCCCGATCCCGGTCGACAGCGACACCCGCAGCCCGATGCGCTGATACGCCCCCTCTGCCCGCGCCGGCAGCACCAGAGCGTTGTCGATCTGCGCCTCCGACCGGGCGGCGATGTCGGCGACCAGGCGCTGCAGCTCGGCGCCGCTGATCGCCACGCCGGCGCCGCCGAGGAAGCGCTCGCCCTGCCCCAGCCCCGCCTTCAGCGTATCGCGCCGGGCAGCAAGATCGGGCCGGGTGGCGGCGACCGCCTCGAAGCGAGACGCTGTGTCGGCCAGCGCCTCGGCTTCGGCGTCGGCCCGCCACAGGGCGGACAGGGCGACGCCGAGCCCGGCGAGCGGGATCGCGACCAGAGCGATCAGCAGGGCCAGGGCCAGCCAGCGCGTCGGGAACCGGGCCATGCTCAGGGCTCCAGCCGCGGCTCGATGCGGGCACCGACGCTGAACCGGTCGCGGCCGGTCTCGCGGTCGCGCGTGCTCGGGGCCAGGAAGCGGGTATCGGCGAACCGGCCCGAGCCTTCGAGCACGCCGATCAGAGCGGAGGCATCCGTCGCGCTGCCGCCGGCGCGCAGCGCCGTGTCCGCGATCGACAGATCGGTCAGCCAGACATCGTCGGGCAGCAGCCGGCTCACGGATTCCAGCACGATCGACGCCACCGGGACGGACCGGCGCTTTTCGTCGAGGAAGCGCTGGCTGTCCGACAGTTCGGGGATCTCCTGCCGCAGCCGCCCCACCTCCTCCGCCGCCGGCCGCGCAGCCGCGATCCGCATCTGCAGCGCCGCGATCTCCTGGCCGCGCTGCCAGCTCTGCCAGCCGATCCATCCGCCGGCACCGACCGCCGCGAGGGCGAACAGGGCGGCGACGGCCAGCGCCGCGCGCCGCAGCCGGCGGCGCCCCGCCGCAGCGCGGTCCTCGCCAGGCGGGAGCAGGATGCGCTTGCCGCCGGGACCGTCCAGCTCGATCGCTGCGATCGGCACGTCGAGGCCGGCCAGGGCGCGCCGGGCCGGTTCGACCGCGGTGTCCGGCACCACGGTCAGTTCGACCTCGATCTTGCGTCCGCCTTCCGTGCGGCGCAGCATCTGGGCGGAGAGCCACACTTCGTCGCCGCGCCAAGGCATCAGCCGGTCCATCTCCCGCCGCAGCAGATCCGGCAGGGATGACAACGCCGCGGCTGGGAGCGCCAGCTCTCGTGACAGGCCGGCCTCGGGCGACAGGCGCAGCACGACCGGACTCCACCGGTTCCGCGCAGCCCAGTCGGCCAGGCTCCGAACCTTGGCACCGACCTCCACCACCCAACCATGTCCGGTCGGCCTTGCGATCGGCAGCCGGTGGCGCGGACCGATGGTGCCCGTCAACCGCTGGGGCAGAAAGCCCACCAGCTCGCCGAGCCACCATGCGAGGATGCGGCCCCAGGACCGGTGCAGCATGTGAAACGGCGACGACTGCGACATGGCTCAGCCTGAAAAAGGCCTGGATCAGGCGCGGAGACTATTCCTCCATAGAAGTAGAAGGACGGCGCCGCTGGCAAGCGCCATCGCCGATGCTGCCGGCAAGCCCAGAGGAGAAGCGCCTCCGGCCCCTCCCGCGGGAGAGGCAAGATACGTCCGCGCTTTATGGGTTGAGATCGCGGCGCGAAGTAACTGGATCGAGAGGCCGCGACGCGGGATGTTGGGTTCGAATCGCGGGATCGACCAAGGGGACGGGGTCTGTGAAGGACGGGGTCGAGTTCCTGAAGGCGCACGATATCGTGGTGCATCCGCGCTACCGCCACCTGATCGACGAGCTGGCGCTGTACAGCTACCGCACCGACCCGAAGACCGGTGAGATCCCGTCCGAACTGGATGACCGCGAGAACCATGCGGTTGATGCCCTGCGCTATGCTATCGAGGGGCTCAGGCGCGGTGGCTATGACAGCTCGATAAAGTTGGTCGGACGGGTCTCGCCGAGATGGCGGTGACAGCCCCGGGGGACATGACGGCGCATGTGGTCTTTCCGAGGTTTCCAAACATGTCGCTCAGCGCGGCGATGGGCGGACGTAGACTTTGTACGACGGGAAACTGCGGGCGGATTTCCTGGTCTCGTCGGCATTGGGCCTCCGATCGCCCATGTCACCCGAATTCTTCTGACTTAGCTCACTGCAGTTCCAGCGAACGCCCGGCCATGACAATTTGATGTAGATTCACCGTATTGATCAAGAAACTGCGGATATCTTGTAAATTGAAATAGTCAAAAACTCAGGATTCTCCATCAGCGGTTCGACAATGTTTTCTTTTGCTAAATTTAAATATTCCTCCCTCAGCCGAATTGAATCTTCGACACTATCTAACAGACAATAATTATTCAATCTTTCTTTGAAAGAGTCAAAATTCTCAGGACTAACGCAAGGCCCTTCTGCAATTATAGACCATTCTCTATGCGCCATCTCATCAAAACCAAGAAACGATATATCACCGTCAATTTCGAAGTAATCAAGAATTTCACCGAACAGATCACCCGCTTTCTCCACGGATACCGCGATTATCTCATTTCTTTCCGGAAAACTATCAAAAACTTTCTTTGCCAGAGAAAACTCCGGTATTGCCCGAATCCCAAACCGCGACAAGCTGCTGCTGCCTAAAGCCTCCATGAGATCCTTTACCAGAAGATCACGGGACCCATTGTAGTAAAGAAGCTCAACATCCTCCCATGGGAGACGATCAATTCCGCGATATTTCTTTCCAGCAAATTGCTTTGGTTCTTCACCACTGGCTTTCGTTGCCATATCTGGCTGTCGGACAACCATGTATCCATTTATTCGAACCACAATACATCTCCTAGCGCGGCGTGACACCAGGCTCCACGGGGACATGCCCTCCTCGGCCTGCTCCCGGTACGTGAATATGTTCTTGTCCCCCCCCACCTTTCCAGTTGGAAGGAGACTGAACATCTCCCGGCTTGGCTCTTACTCCAGGATATCCAGTTTCGTCAGCCCAATCGAGCACCGTGTCTGCATCTTCCTTGCTCAGCCGCTTGCGCCCACCAAGCGTGACCTCGTCGACCAAACCCTTGAGCGCCTCCTGATCGGGCGTCATCGCACCAGCCGGTGGCTGCGCTTGCGGTTGTGGCTGCGCTTGCGGCTGTGGCTGCGCTTGCGGTTTTGGCTGCTCGCCTTCATCAGTCGATCCACTATCCGTGGATAGAACTGCGCCCTGTGGCGTAGCGGCTTGTCGCGTCAGATATGCCGCAACGGCGCGCTTGTGAAGATCGGCATCTGCATTGTCAAAAGCCCCGTTTGGAAGAGCATTTGGATCCGGCTGTTTCACGGGGGCATCGCTGGCTAATGTAACGATACCAGCAGAGATGGCTGTACGAACCGCGATCGTCGCAACGAATCTCCCAACTGCAGGTC
This sequence comes from Inquilinus sp. YAF38, assembly GCF_052113205.1. NCBI lineage: Bacteria > Pseudomonadati > Pseudomonadota > Alphaproteobacteria > Rhodospirillales > Rhodospirillaceae > Inquilinus > Inquilinus sp. YAF38. The sequence goes on from NZ_JBFRCU010000074.1 coordinate 3,662, forward strand.
CCCAGACGGGGGCTGTGTCAATGGCAAGCGCAAAGCCATAAACAATAGCTGGAGCGATGTGGCCGCTCGGATCGCTCTTATTGATCGGATCATTGAAGGCGTACGCATACCGGTTGGTCCCCACCCCCGACAGGTTCGGATCCCACCAGTCCGGCGAAATGAACCGTCCGATCGCCGGGTCGTAGTAGCGGGCGTTGAGGTAGACCAGGTCGACCTCGGGGTCTTCCCGCTCGCCGATGTAGCCCTTCGTCTCCTCGGTCGTCCCCGTCGCCGCCGGCGTCTGCGTGCGCTCGCCATAGGGCGTGTAGGTCGAAAACTCCTCGTACCCCCCGTTTCGGTTGGTCACCATCCGGACCGTGTTCAGGCCGTCGCGGTGCAGATAATAGGTCGCCACGGCAGCGCCGCTGCCGACCCGCTTCACATCTGGATGCGGGTACTTCGTCCAGGTCTCACGCTCACTCCAGGTGGTGCTGGTGCAGGTGATATCGATCTTTCGCTCGAGATCCGGACCGAAGCTGTCCACCACGGGGAGATGTGCTCCCGCCGGGCAACCAGCGACCGGCGGAAGAACCTTCCTCCAGCGCGTCCCGTCCGGGCCGTACTGGAACCTGACAACCGATGTTCCCGTGGCGGCGGACTTTGTAACCGAAATGGGCCGGTTCTCGCCGTCCCATTCGAAAACCCGCTCCGTGTTCGGTCCCTTGCTGAGATTCCCGACAGCGTCCCACTCGTACGTGTTACCTCCGACGCCCTTCGGCGCATGCGGTCGCGTCGGTTGGCTCGGATCAGTCGATATGGCTGGATAGATGTAAATTTGGTCCACCCCGAGGGCAGTCCGTTTGGTCATCCGCCCGGCCCAATCGTACACAAATCGCTCTGTGCGAGCGGCGTTGTTAGAAACCGCGTCAGTCAGGCGGAACATGCCGTCATAGGTGTAGGTCCAGCTCTCCGCGGTGGTCCCGTTGGAAATGTTGGCCGTGGAGATCAGGCCTGTCTTAGCATCGTGGCCATAGCGGGCATAAAACCGCGTCGTCGAAGAACCTCCTGAGCCAGGCTGGGTCGTCGTGCGGTCGACGAGCCAAAGCCGTCTGGGGTCGTAGGTGTTGGTCGTGGTGACGCCGCCGTTCGTGTTCGCGTCAATGGCGTAGTACGTCGTCAGCGGCTGGCCCGACGCGTTGTAGGTAAAAGCCACGAAACCCGGGATTTCTCTGAGGCGCCCGGCTGCGTCATAGCGCCAGCGGCCATCCGTCCCGCTCGTCCCGATTTGCCCGATCTGGTCTCTGTCCGGATAGCTGCGCCCCAGCACCCGGCCGCCCGCGTCATACTCGGTGGTAGCGGTGAGGGTTCCCGTCGGGTCCGGCTGGGTGGTGCAGGGGATCGCCTTGGTCGCGCTGCTTGCCCCCTCCGGCCACAGCGTCCATCTCTGTCGCACCATCCGGCCGGCAAGGTCGTAATCCGAGCACAGGCGGCCGACGGCATTCACCTGGCGCACCAGTTGCCCCTTGTTCCAATTTCCCGATCCCACTATGGCGCCATCGTAGAAATAATCGGTGACCTGCCCTCCCGTCGCCGGCTCACCGTTCTTCCGCACGCGCTTGCGGGTCACCCGGCTGAGCGCGTCGTAGGTGAGGCTGATCACCGTGCCTTGATAGTCCGTCTGCCGCACCAATCGGTCGGCGGCATCGTACTGGTATATCGAAGGCCCGAGATCCGGGTCCCATACGGATATCCGCCGGCCCAGCGTGTCGTATTTGTAGACCCACAACGCCTTGATCGGGTCTTCGATCTTGATGAGCTGGTCCGCCGCGTCCCACGTGAAGGTCGTGTTCACCTGGGTGCCGTCCTCCTTGTACTGCTCGGTCGCGCGCACCCGGCCGAAGGCGTCATAGCGCGTCGCCGAGATCTTCCGTCGATCCGGCAGCGGATCGAATGTCGCCTCCCAACGGAACGACTCAACGCCGGGATTGAAACCGTACTCCATGACATAGGTCCGGTTGTCCGGCAGGGTCCGGGCGATCTGCCGGTCCAGCGCATCGAACTGATACGTTGTTTGAGGTGCAGGATTCGCCGGGGAATAGTCGCTGGAATAGTACGGTACAGCCTCCCTTATGAGATTGCCGCGGCCGTCATACTCCTTATCGACAACGATCGTCTTTCCATCCGGACCGTCAGACCAGGTGTGCCGGACCCGACCAAGTCCGTCGAATTGGCTGCGGCTGCTGATGAAATCCTGGCCGGCCGGGCCGAGTCGCCGGCTTTCGATCTTCTGTTCCGCAGGATTGCCGACGTTCAGATACAGCCATTGTTCATAGTCGCCGCCGGGCTTGAGCAGCTTAGTCGGCCGGCACAGCCCGTCGTAGAACCACGTCGAGACCTGGCCCTTCACGTCCGTCGTCGTCAAGGTCTTCTGGCACACTGGGTGGACGCTGGCTTCGGTGATCTGTGGGGGAGCTGATGACCCTGTCTGCCGAACCACTCGCACCGGATAGAGATGGAACTTGTCGTCATACGTGGTTTGAGTGTAGATGACCTGGTCCGACCTGGCTCTCTGGGCCGCCGTGATCTGGTTGCCCAAGCTGTCATACGTGAAATATCGCCCCAACCAGCGACCGTTTGAACCGAAGAGCCCTCGCAGCTCGGTCGTCAAGTCGCCTTTTGTGGGCGCCTTATTGTAGTCGGACTGAAGATCGTAGACGAACAGGGTCTGCCTGACGATGGTGCCGCCGCTGTCGTGAAGCACCCTATTGGCGGGACGGTCGACAATGTACTGGCCATATTTGATGGGCGGAACGAACCAGGTCTGCGTGACTCGGTCATCGAGCAGGACATCTGCGGGATTGGGAATGTTGGGATTGTTGTAAGGATTGGGAACATGGTGCCCGAGCTCCTTCAGCTTGGTCACGTTACCGTAGATGTCGAATTCCCTCTCGGTTCGCTTATAATTGTATGTGGAATTCTCCTTGCTGGTGTTCCAGTCGACAAGAGCGACCGTGCTTGAAATGTTAACTGATTTATACGGCATCCGCACGCTGTCGTTGCGCGGCGTCTCCTTGTATTCCTCCCGTTCCTCCCGCAGCAGCGCGGTCGTATTGCTGGAGCCAGCATAATAGCTGATCTTCTTCACCTTGCCCGCGGACGCCACGGTCTGCATGAAGTCATACTGGACACCTGGCGGAACCCAGGGTCCAGTTCTACTGCCCGGCCGCACGACGAAGGCGCTGGAGAAGCCGAGAAAGCGTCGCTCGCTCGCGTCCCAGCGGCCGCCGGTATAACTGAAGGTGGTCTGGTCTTGCGGTCCGACGCCATCCCATTGCTTCACCCAGCGAACGGTCTGCTGCACGAAAGGCAGGTTGACGTTGCTGAAGCGCTGTTGATCCGATGACGGGGTATAGCCGATCCAGGTCTGACCGCCGATCGGGTTCTTGATCCACGTCAGAAGGTCGGGAACAACCGACTGCAGACCCCGCCCTACCGGCGAGTACATGATGGTCAGGGTCTTGTTATTCCGGCGGACGATGTCTGCCTTGCCGTCACCGTTGAAGTCGGCGACCCCCTCGACCCCATCGGTGAAATTCAGGATGCCCTGGGGAGCCTCCCATTTCTGCCAATAGCCGCCGCCCCGCGACAGCAGGATGGCCGCATGCCGGTTGCTCCCGAACACCCCGTCCACGAGGTTGCTGACCAGGATGTCGGACCGGCCGTCGCCGTCGAAGTCTCCGGAGAACAAGCCGCAATTCTCGTTCAGGCAGCGCTTCTCACCAAAATAATACTCGGAATATTTCGCCAGCTTGTGGCCGTACGAATTTGAACTAGAGAGCGTAACCCGACCCGCGTTGTCGAAGAACAAATTGGCAATATCGGTGGCGCCGTCCCCGTTGAAATCGCCCTGCGTACCGGCGTAGCGCCAGCCGCTCGCCATGACGTTCTCCGCCGTCCTCTCCATGTAGAACCGGCTGCCGGTCCGATGCTCCAGCACTGCCGAACCAGTGCCGTCCACCCTGACCTTCGAAACCACCAACTCCTGTCGGCCGTTGCCGTTCAGGTCGGGCGCCGCGATGACTTTCTCGTCATCGCCGATGGTGAGAGTAATGGGCGTCGAGGCAAAGCCTCCGGTGGCCTTCCAATACCAGACCTTCCGCTTCGTATATGGATGGGGGGCGCCGTTGTTTTCAGCGGTGACGACGAACTCCACCCGACCATCGCCGTCGACATCCGCCAGTACGACGTCGCTGCCGTCGACCCGATCCTCATCGCAATCGAACGGATCGGTGCGGCTACAGTATTTCTCGGGATTAGCGATATCGAACCCATACATTCCATACCACATTCCGGAACTAGACCAATTCGATATATAAACAACGACCTTTTTACCGGAAATATGAGCGATATCGGCTTTGCCATCACCATTAAAATCGCCGGTTCGATAGCTATAATTCTTGCCCTTTCCAGGCTTGTCACCCGGGTCACAAATGTCGTCGTCGAGCGCCTGGACGGGCGGCGCATTATTCACCTGCAGAACATCCTGCTCGTCTTCTCCGGTCGGCCACACGCGCACGGAGAGTCGAACGCTGATGAGGCATCTGCGAATGTCATCGGTGTCGTCGTCGGCGACGTTTTTCTCCACCCGCTCGAGCACGGTTACCACGTCCTGCCGGGCGTCGCCGTTCAGGTCCGCATAGGTGGGACTCAGATTGCCGTTCCAGTCGATTGTGGTGCTGTGCGGCTCGAACCAGATAGGCGATTCGCGGACGTCTATATCGGCATAGCTGAAGTTCCACAGCAGCGAATCGACGTTGTTGCTCCCGACCTGCTTCACCGACTTCAGCCTCGCAAGCCCGGTCGCTCTGCTGGTGTCGTATTGCAGGACATAGCTCCGCTGGATCGAACCGCCGACAGAAACCGCGATGCGATCCAGCCTCTGGTCCATGTAAGCCAACCCGTTGCCGATGGCTCGCGTCTGGGTGGTGGCGCCTTTGTATCGAAGGAACTCGATCTTGATGCCGTTGTAGGTCACCTCTGTCGGCCAGCAGACCGGTACCGTCGGGCAATAATAGCTGTAGTTTACCCTGTTGCCGTGGGGGTCCTCGACGGAGGTGAGCAACCACCGGAAGCGGGTGTCTGCCAGTTCCTGTTCGTTCGCGGTGATCGCCTGCGCAGCCAGCGACAAAGTCCTGGTCTCGACCGGCACTGTCTCGGAGACTTCGCCGGTCGGTTCGACAGGCTCGGTCTGGTCGGGGACGACCACGTCATCCTCGACAACCCACGCGGCCTCCCCGGCCGGCTCGTCTTCCACCACCTCCTGCATCGTCGGATCGCCGAGACCCGGACCCGGCTCGACGCCGATCACCGGACCAGTTTCGCCGATGGTTTCCGGCTCAACTTCTGCGACTGGCGGCGATTCCGGGACTTCCTCTAGGGATGCGCTGGTTATTGCCTCACCACTGGTTGCCTCGGTCGCCGCTGAGACTTCCGTTGACGCCGCCGCAGCCGCCGGGCCCACTGTGCCCACTTTCACGTGGCTGTAGACCCACTCAGTACCGTCGGGATCCTTTACCAGCCACTGATTGTTGGGCGCGTCACGCGTGATCCGGCGGTAGCTTTCGATCCGGGTGGCGTGGGTGCCTCCGGCAACGCAGCTGGGCGCCCAGTCCCACCAAGGATCGGCGCAGGCGATCAGCTCTTGTCCGTCCAGCAGGAAGACGTCGGACTCGTGAAGACCCGCGACACCCTTGACCGGAGACGCCCGCACCACATCCGGCAAGCCGGCCACCCGCCAGCCGGTCCCGACGAACCCGCCGTAAAGTCCACCAGCTTTCATGCCCTGGCTGGAATCGTAGACGAGGCTCAGCTTCGGCTCGAGGCCCCGGAATTCCGGGACCTGGATCGGCACCTCGGTGGTGTAGCTGCCGTTGAAGGACGCCGGCGCCGGCGCATTGGCCAGCACCGGCAAGGACAGCATCTTCATGGCCGGGTCGTCCGACGGCGTCCCCGCCGCATCGGCGACCGCGACCGCAGCGGCCGCTGGTTCCTCGGTGGCGGCGTCAGGCTCGGCTTCGACCGTCTCGGGTTCCGGCGAAGCCGGCGCCTCCGCTGCTGGCGCCTCGTCCGACGGGATCAATGCCTCCGGCCCCGTCGACTCTGGTACGGGCGCTTCGTCCTGAGCCCGGACGACCGGTGCCCCCGACAGCGCCGCCAGCACCAGCAGCGACACCGAAACCGCACGCACCTTGCACCATGCCGGGCGCACGACTGCACCCGACCAGAACCGAACATCCGCCCGCATGATCTCTCCCCCACCCGCGCGCTACAGCGACGCCTTGCTCCGGGTCGCCTGCTCTCAGGGCAGGATCAGGCCGGATCGGCTTGGCTGAGCGTTCGTCATCGTTTCGAGGCTATCCGCATATCGCCACCGGCCCTGTGGCCGAGGTGGCACTCCTCAATCGCTCACTGGTCTGGGACTGACGCCATTGTCACAATCTCCCCGGCCCGGCATCGTCTGCCGATGCCCGTAAAAATGAGGTTGTATCGAGCTTGTGCCGACTGCCCTCCCCGCGGGCGTCGGTCCAATGTCAGATGAACATGAATAAAAGTTTAATCGCAGTCCGAGATCGTGCGCAAGCCACCCCCGCAAATATTCCTGATATGGCTCCGAACGCGGCCGTCCTTCATTTCGAGAGCACAGCGACGGCCCGGCGGCGCGCATGTCGGGGCGCCCCGTCTCGGGGTCGAACAGCGCAGGCGAGGCGTGCCACGTGATCGACCGTCCGCCTCCCCTGCCCCACCGGTGCGTGGCGTCGTATCGGTCGAACGACCATGCCCCGGCCAGGGCTGCAGCGAACTGGTTCGCCGGCGCTTCGCTCGCCAATCGAGCTGACTACCCGCGTTCAACAACTCGGGACCTGCGGGACAAGCCCTACAACCTGAAGGAGCCGCCGATGGCGTCTGATCCGCCCTGTCGATCGGCGCGCCCTTGCTGTCGAGGCCGCCGACGCGGCGCCATCCTGGTCGTCACCGGCCCGGTCATCCCCTCGCTTGCCGCGCAATAAGCTTTCCAATGCGCGATAATCGCCATTATCGCGCATTGCACTAATAGCATTCGGCCCCCGGGATCGCATGTCCCCTATCGTGCGGAGCGGCCATTCAGCGACCTTAGGTGCAACTTCCGCTTTCCGCCCCAAGCCGACCTACATCACGGGTACCAAGCGTCAGATTTCATCCACCAGGAACTGGCCTTGGTTGGCTTGGCGGCATGCAGCCGGGGCACGTCGGTCAGGCCGGTTTCGTTGGGCGCCAGCTCAATCCCACGCCGCTCCAGCGCACTCTCACGCCAGCCGAGATCTGGCCTGCCCGTGCCGGCTCCCGCAAGGCCGAGCCTGCCCGTGCGCCGCTGCTCCATCAGGATCTAGGCCCAGCGGTCCACCTGACCGGCCCGGACATCGGCCAGACGGCGCTTGGCCTCGCTTCCGGCGATCTCCTGTCGGGTGATCCGCAGCGGGCCGGGATCGCTCATCTCCCGCTTCGCCCTGTACGACAGATGCAGGCAGCCAGTAGAATCCGGTCTTAGGCTCAAGCTTTGGGTCACGCGGATACATGATCCTGACCCCGCACACGTCGGACGGCTCGTCCGGCTTCCGGATCTGGCCATCCACGAGATCACCGATAGGCTAGGGATGGATTTTCCCCGCCCGGCGCCACTGCTTACGCAGCCTGGGCGGCACCTTGGATAGCCGAAGGGCTGTGAAAGCGCAGCTTACTCGAAGGCCGCGTCCAGCGTTCGATCGCGCTCCGCCAAACCTGCGGCCTGAGCGGAGCGCCGGACAACGGCCTGCTTGAGGGCGGCCAGTTCCGCGTCCATTTCCTCGATCGTCATCTCATGGGTCTCCTTGGCCGGCGTGTCGGCAAGATCTGCCTGCAGGCGCGGCACCGGCCTGAAGGTTTGCTTCCCTCGTCCGGACGCTTCGTCAACGGATGGACCAGCGGATCCTTCTCCCCCTGCCGATCCCTCGACAGACGCCGGGTGCAGTCCCTGTTGATGCCAGGCATCGGCTCATCGCGCAGGATGGACTTACGCGGGTCGCCTTGGATGTGCACAAGCAACTGATAGATGCCATCGATCGAGTCGACCGGCACCTGGCGGACTGAGAACCACGCGGCATGGCCATAGGGTACGATGGCGATACCGCCGTTCCCGTCCGGCCTGATCCGCTTGGCCTGGACCTGGTGCGAATACCCGCTGTACAGAACCGACACCGCATCGCGATCGCCACCGGTCACCGTAGCGTCAGGCTGCATGGACCGACTATCGATTGGCGGGGCGGTCGAGCCGCGCCGCCGCCACGAAAGCATCGATATCCACCCTGGCGACCATCACCCGGCGTCGCCCCACCAGGACGGTGCGGATGCGCCCGTCTTCGATCATGCGGCGCAAGGTCCGCAGGCTGATGCCACCAAGCATCTCCGCCGTAACGGACAGATCGTGAAGCACAGGACCGGGCGACGCCGCACACTTGGCACGCCTCTTCATCACATGGCATCCAAAGTCACGAAGACTCCGAGAACAATCATGCACGACAGTTCGACAATCAAGTATTTTAAAAGCAATGTTAAATCGTTTCGCGTATTGCTATTGTATTGCGGTCCGCTATAAGGAAGCCGCATTTATCGGTAGATTTTATTTCAGCCACATGAATCGACTGGCGATCTCTGGCGATTTCTGACGACGAGCATCGGAATTCTCGAATTCCGCCGAGCCAAAAAATTTTGTATCGGTGGTCGGCACAAGGTTATGGCGCCGCGATGGACTATCCCCCAGGGGTCAGGGCGGATTCCGCCCGGAAGAGCTGGGGTGCGATGCCCACCCATCGAGGCTGACGTTTGTGAACGGACCGGATCTGCCGCGATCGAATCCCAGCAGCCATGCGGCAATTTGGCGGCAAAAACGACAAAGCCCCGCGCGAAGCGAGGCTAAGTTATTGAAATCGTTGGCGACCCCTACGGGATTCGAACCCGTGTTACCGCCGTGAAAGGGCGGTGTCCTAGGCCTCTAGACGAAGGGGTCGGCGCGGCGCAGAGACCTAACCGCAGCGGCCGCGGAAATCAAGCGCTTTCCGCCCCCCAGAGCGGCGCCACATCCTCGATGAACAGCTGCACCCGGACATTGCCGTTCCAGCGGTCCAGCCGCAGCGTGCCGGCGACATGCAGCAGCGCGTCGCGGCGCAGCAGCGCCTGGCCCACCGGCTGGTCGGCGCAGCGGAAGGCGATCGCGCGCAGCCGGCCGCCATCGGGCCCGACCAGGGTGCAAGCGACATGGCCGCCGCCGCCGACGACCGACGCCGCCACCACCCGCACCCGCGGCAGGGCGAAGCGCGGCTCCGGGTTGCCGGCGCCGTAGGGGCCGAGCCGGCACAGCGTCTCCGCCAGCTCGACCGTCGCCGCCTCGACCACTAGCGTGCCGTCGAGCTCGACCAGCGGCACCATCGGCTCCCCGGGCTGCGCCGCGACCTGGCCGTCGATATGCTCCGTGAGATAGGCGCGGAGCTCGGCCACCCGCTCCTGCCGTACGGTGAAGCCCGCCGCCATGCGGTGGCCCCCACCCGAAAGCAGCAGGCCGGCCTGGCGTGCCGCGATCACCGCGGCGCCGAGATCGACCCCGGGGACCGAGCGGCCGGACGCCTTGCCGATGCCGCCCTCGACGCCGACGACGCAGGACGGACGGCCGTAGCGCTCACGCAGCCGGCCGGCGACGATGCCGACCACGCCCGGGTGCCAGCCTTCGCCCGCGATCACGATCACCGGTCCCGAGTCCGAGGCTTCGACCTGAGCGATCGCCGCCGCCATCACCTCGGCCTCGACCGTCTTGCGGTCGACATTGTGCTCGTCCAAGAGGGCCGCGATCCGCGCCGCCTCGGCCTTGTCCTCGGTGGCCAGCAGCCGGGCGCCGAGATCGGCCCGGCCGATGCGGCCGCCGGCATTGATCCGCGGGCCCAGGATGTAGCCGGCGTGATAGGCGTCGACCGTCTCGGTCACCCGCGCCACATCGGCCAGGGCGGCCAGGCCGGTGTTGCGGCGCTGCGCCATCACCTTCAGCCCCTGCCCCACCAGCGCCCGGTTCAGCCCGGTCAGCGGCACCACGTCGCAGATGGTGCCGAGCGCCACCAGGTCGAGCAGCGCCATCAGGTCCGGCTCTGCCCGCCCACCTCCACTTGAGGATGCGAACACGCCCGCCTGGCGCAGCGTGCGGTTCAGCGCCACCAGCGTCAGGAAGGTGACGCCGCAGGCGGCAAGCTGGCCGAGGCCGGGATCCTGGTCCAGCCGGTTCGGATTGACCACCGCCGACACCTTGGGCAGCCGCGGCTCGGCCGTGTGGTGGTCGATCACCACGACGTCGAGGCCCGAGGCGGCGGCGCCTTCCAGCGCGTCGAAGGCGGTGGTGCCGCAATCGACCGTGATCACCAGCCCGGCGCCGCCCGAGCGCAGCTTCTCCAGCGCCTGGGCGTTCGGGCCATAGCCCTCGGCGATGCGGTCGGGGATGTGGATCTGGGGCTCGACCCCGACCGCGCGCAAGTAGCGGGTCATCAGCGCGGTCGAGGTGGCGCCGTCGACATCGTAGTCGCCGAACACGGCGATGCCCTCGCCGCCGGTCACCGCCCGGGCGATGCGTTCGGCCGCGCGATCCATGTCGCGCAGCACCGAGGGGTCGGGCAGCAGCGCCCGCAGCGTCGGATTGAGGAAGGCGGGCGCGTCGTCCAGGCCGATTCCGCGCGCCGCCAGCACCCGGGCGACGATCTCCGGCAGGGCGTGGCGCTGCGAGAGGGCCAGCGCCAGCCGGTCGTCGGCGGCGCGGCCGATCCAGCGCGCGCCCTTGGCGGAGCGTTCGACGCCGAACAGCGCCGGCGCGGTCAACGCTCCCGCCTTGTGGTCATCGCCAGCCCCTCCCCGGCCGCCCCCGTCGGCCGCCATCCGCCGGGCTTAGCCGCCGACGAACTCGAACCCGGCCTTGCGGCGGAAATCGTGACGCGCCTCGATGGTCCGGACCGTGCCGCTCTTCGACCGCATCACGATCGAATGGGTGATCGCCCCGCCCGGGATCAAGCGGACGCCGCGCAGCATCGGGCCGGTGGTGACGCCGGTGGCCGCGAACATGACGTCGCCGCCGGCCAGATCCATCAGCCCGTAGACGCGGCTGAAATCCTCGATGCCCTGGCGCTTGGCGCGCTCGCGCTCGTCATCGTTGCGGAACAGCAGGCGGCCCTGCATCTGGCCGCCGATGCAGCGCAGCGCCGAGGCCGCCAGCACGCCCTCGGGCGCGCCGCCGGTGCCGAGATACATGTCGACGCCGGCCTCGGGCGTGGACGTGGCGATGACGCCGGAGACGTCGCCGTCAGAGATCAGCATGATCCGGGCGCCGGCCTCGCGCACCTTGGCGATCAGCTCCTGATGCCGCGGCCGGTCCAGCACGCAGACCACGAGGTCGGACACCGAGACCCGCTTGGCCAGCGCCAGCGCCTTCAGGTTCTGCGCCGGGGTCGAGTCGATGTCGATCAGGTCCTTCGGCAGGTCGCCGCCGACCGCGATCTTGTCCATGTAGACATCGGGCGCCTTCAGGAAGCCGCCCTTGTTGGCCATGGCGATGACCGCCAGCGCGTTCGGGCCGCCCTTGGCGGTGATGGTGGTGCCTTCCAGCGGGTCCAGCGCGATGTCGATCTCCGGCCCGTCGCCGGCGCCGACCTTCTCGCCGATATAGAGCATCGGCGCCTCGTCGCGCTCGCCCTCGCCGATCACCACCTCGCCCTCGATGGCCAGGCTGTTCAGCGCCTGGCGCATCGCATCGACCGCCGCCTGGTCCGCCTGGCGCTCGTCGCCGCGGCCCATCAGCCGCGACGCGGAGAGGGCTGCGGCTTCCGTCACCCGCACCACCTCGAGCGCGAGATTGCGGTCCATCGCCTGGGACTTGGTTTCCGGCCGTTTCATCGTCTCTCCGATCCTCTCGGTCTCGTCTCCGCCGCATCCGGCCCTTGCGGGCGGCGGCGGACACATCGTGCGACGGGTGTACCGGCTTTCAACGGCAGCCGGTACCGGGAATGATCACAGGTCTTCGATGCGGATGACATGCGGCGGCTCCAGCACCGCATCCAGCGCGCCCAGCGCCGCCAGCAGCCGGGCCATTGCCGCCTCGTCGGTCTCATGGGTGACGATCACCAGCGGCACCGCGTCGCCGGGCGACCGGCCGCGCTGCAGCAGGCTTTCGACCGAGATCTGCTGGTCGCGCATCGCCGCGGCCACGTCGGCGATCACGCCCGGCCGGTCCACCACCATCAGTCGCAAGTAGTAGGCGCCGCGGCGATGGTCCATCGGCAGCACGACGGCGCGTTCGAGCTGCGCGGCCGGGATGCCGAGCACCGGCACCTTCAGGCCGCGGGCCAGATCGACCAGGTCGGCGACGACGGCCGAGGCGGTCGGGCCGGCGCCGGCACCGCGGCCGGTCATCATCACCTGGCCGACGAAGTCGCCCTGCGCCACCACGGCGTTGAACACGCCTTCGACATGGGCGATCGGCGAGGCCTCCGCCACCATGCAGGGATGGACCCGCAGCGACAGCCCCTCATCGGTGCGCCGGGCGATGCCGAGCAGCTTGATGCGGTAGCCCAGCTCCTGCGCATAGGCGATGTCGAGCGCCGAGATCTGGCGGATGCCCTCGATGTGCAGGTCGTCGAACTCGACCCGGGCGTTGAACGCCAGGGCTGCCAGCACTGCCAGCTTGTGCGCGGCGTCGACGCCGTCGACGTCGAAGCTGGGATCGGTCTCGGCGTAACCGAGCTTCTGAGCCTCGGCCAGCACCTCCGAGAACTCGCGGCCCGTGGTCCGCATCTCGGTCAGGATGTAGTTGCAAGTGCCGTTGAGGATGCCGAACACGCCGTCGATACGGTTGCCGGCCAGCCCCTCGCGCAGCCCCTTGATTGCCGGGATGCCGCCGGCCACCGCCGCCTCGAAGGCCAGCGCCACGCCGGCTTCCTCGGCCCGGGCGGCGAGATCCGCGCCATGCACGGCCAGCAGCGCCTTGTTGGCGGTGACCACCTGCTTGCCATGGGCGATCGCGGTCTCGCACACCGCCTTGGCGATGCCGTTGGCGCCGCCGATCAGCTCGACCACCACGTCGATCTCGGGGTCGGCGGCCAGCGCCACCGCATCGTCGTACCAGCGCACGCCGTCCAGCGGGACGCCGCGGTCGCGATGGCGGTCGCGGGCCGAGACGGCGGCGACGACGATGCGCCGGCCGCTGCGCTGGGCCAGCAGCTCGGCATGCGCCTGCAGCAGGCGCAGCACGCCGCCGCCCACCGTGCCGAGGCCGGCGATTCCGATCTTCAGCACCGGCGTCACGATACCGCTTTCAGGCTGACCGGCTGCGGATCGTTGCGCCGCCGGCTCAGGAACGTCTTTATATTCTTGCAGGCCTGGCGGATGCGCTGATGGTTCTCGACCAGGGCGATGCGGACATGGCCGTCGCCGTATTCGCCGAAGCCGACGCCCGGCGCCACCGCCACCCCGGCCTCCTCCAGCAGCAGCTTGGAGAAGGCGAGCGACCCCATGCTGGCGAAGGCCTCCGGGATCGCAGCCCAGACGAACATGCTGGCCTCGGGCTTCTCCACCGGCCAGCCGGCGGCGCGCAGCCCTTCGATCAGCGTGTCGCGGCGCAGGCGGTAGCGCGCCCGCATCTCGTCGACGAAGTCCTGCGGCCCATTGATCGCCGCGGTCGCCGCCACCTGCAGCGGGGTGAATGCGCCATAGTCGACATAGGACTTCACCCGCGCCAGCGCGGCGATCAGGCGCTTGTTGCCGGCGGCGAAGCCGATGCGCCATCCGGCCATGGAATAGGTCTTGCTCAGCGAGGTGAACTCGACCGCGATGTCGCGCGCCTCGGGGATCGCCAGGATCGAGGGCGGCGGCGCCGTGTCGAAATAGATCTCGGCATAGGCCAGGTCGGATAGGATCCAGATGCCGTGCTGGCGACAGAACTGGACGATCGGCCGGTAGAATTCGAGATCCACCACCTCGGCGGTCGGATTCGACGGATAGTTCAGCACCAGCGCGGTCGGCTTCGGCACGCTGTGCCGCACCGCCCGCTCCAGCACCTCGAGGAAGCTGCCCCCTGGCGCGACCGGCGGCAGCGACCGCACCGACGCGCCGGCGATGATGAAGCCGAACATGTGGATCGGGTAGCTGGGGTTCGGCACCAGGATGATGTCGCCCGGGCTGGTGATCGCCTGGGCCAGGTTGGCCAGGCCTTCCTTCGACCCGATGGTGACGACGATCTCGCTCTCGGGGTCGAGCTGAACCCCGAAGCGGCGCTGGTAATAGGCGGCCTGAGCCCGGCGCAGCCCCGGGATGCCGCGTGAGGTCGAATAGCCGTGGCTGCGCGGGTTCTGCGCCGCCTCGGTCAGCTTCTCGATCACATGCTTCGGCGGCGGCCCGTCCGGGTTGCCCATGCCGAGATCGATGATGTCCTCGCCCCGAGCTCGCGCCGCCGCCTTCATCGCGTTCACCTCGGCGAACACATAGGGCGGCAGGCGCTTGATTCGGTGGAAGTCCTGATCGGTCATCGACGTATCCCCCCGACGCCCGTCGGGGCGTCCGGTGCAGAGCTTATTGGGCGAGATAGATTTCGACGCGGGCGGCCTGGCCGTCGGTGATGTTCGGCCGGGTGTCGGCCGCGCCGCCGGTGACGATTCGGGACGGGTCGACGCCGGCCGCTCGCAGCGCCGCGGCCACCGCCTCGGCCCGCGGCTTGGCCTGGGCCGCGCCGTCGCCGGCGCCGTAGCCGACCACCCGCAGCTTCGGGCTCTGCGCCGTCTTGGCGACATTCTCGATGGTGCTGTTGGCCGAGGCCGGCAGGGCGGCGCTGCCGCCGTCGAACTTCACCGTGCCGGCAACCCGGTTGTTGAAGCTGAAGGCCGGCTTCGCCTCCGCCGCCGGGGCCGCCGCGGCCTGGCCGGCCGGCTTGTTGCCGAAGCTGAGCGAGCCGGGCGCGCCCGAGGCGGCGCGGTCGGCCTCGAGCTGGCTGCGCACCGCGGCCTGCTGCTCCGGCGTCGGCAGGTCGGTCGGCTTCTCCGGCACCGTGGCGAGATTGGGGTAGGCCTGCTGCGAGGCCGGGCGCGGCATCGAGTCCATCGCCGGCGGGGCGGCGGTGTTGCGGCGCTGGCCGAAGGTCAACGGCGCGACCGTGCCGGTCGGCTGCTGCTGCGCCTGCTGGGCCGCCGCCTGCTGCTGCGCGGCCTGCTGCTGGCGCTGGAAGGCGGCCTGGCGCTGCGCCTCGATCTGCGCCCGGCGCTGCTGCTGCGCCCCGGCCTGCTGCTGCGCCTGCTGGGCCCGCGCCTGCTGCATCGCCGCGCGGTCGGCGTCGGTCTGGGCCATGGCCGGCAGCGAATAGGTCTTGGTGTCGCCCGCCTGCGCCGTGCCCAGGGGTCCGCCAACGCTGGGCACCGGCGGCTGCTCAGCCACGCCGAGCGGCGTGACCTCGGCGGTCTCGGCCTTCGGCACGGAGGCCTGGACGTCGCCCGCATAGGGCGTGCCGTCGAAGATGCGGCCGCCGCAGCCCGCGAGGACGAGGCCCAGGGCGACGGTAACAACGGCGCCACGGACCGGAAGGCCGGGGCGGGCGGAAGTGATCATGAGAGAGCCGGTGCGACGCATGGGGCACGTGCCTAGCACACTTCGTTGAAAGGGTGGACTGGAAAGAGGATGGCCGTGCAAAGTGGCAGATAAGCGGCATTCGACACCCGAATCCGCGCCTCGGGCAACGCCGCCGCAGACCGGAGATCCTTCCCCATGACCGAGCGCGCCCGCACCGCCCCCACCCGGACAAAGTCCGGCGAAGCTGTGCCTAAGAGTCGGACGAAGTCCGGCGAAGCGGAACCCAAGGCCCGGACGAAGCCCGGCGAAGCCGAGCCGACCGTCCAGGCCAAACCCGGCGCGCCCGTTCCCGAGACCGCGCCGGCGGCTGATCCGGCCGAGCTGGGCCGCCGCATGATCGAGATCGGCGAGCGCAGCGCCCGGCTGATCACCGCTTTCCTGGAGAAGCAGGGCCGCGCCGAGGCGCCGGAGCTCGACCCGCTCAACATCGGCTCGGCCTTCCTGGCCATGACCCAGCGGCTGATGGCCGACCCGACCCGGCTGATGCAGACCCAGATGTCGCTGTGGCAGGACTACGCCACGCTGTGGAGCCGCACCGCCCAGCGCATGCTGGGCCAGGAGGCGGAGCCGGTGGTGGCGGCGGAGAAGGGCGACAAGCGCTTCAAGGACCCGGCCTGGAGCGAGGTCGCGGTGTTCGACTTCATCAAGCAGTCCTACCTGCTGACCGCACGCTGGCTGCAGGGMTCGGTGCGCGAGGTCGAGGGGCTGGACGCCAAGAGCGCGAAGAAGGTCGATTTCTATACCAGGCAGTTCATCGACGCGATGTCGCCGTCGAACTTCGTCGCCACCAACCCCGAGGTGCTGCGCAGCACAGTGGAGTCGCGCGGTGAGAACCTGGTCAAGGGCCTCGAGAACATGCTGGCCGACCTGGAGCGCGGCCAGGGCCGGCTGGCCATCACCATGACCGACCGCAGCGCCTTCGAGATCGGCCGCAACATCGCCGTCACCCCCGGTAAGGTGGTGTTCGAGACCGAGCTGATGCAGCTGATCCAGTACGACCCGGCGACCGAGACGGTGGCGCGGCGGCCGCTGCTGATCATCCCGCCCTGGATCAACAAGTTCTACATCCTCGACCTGAAGCCGCAGAACAGCCTGATCCGCTGGGCGGTCGAGCAGGGCCACACCGTCTTTGTCGTCTCCTGGGTCAACCCGGACGGGCAGCTGGCGGACAAGAGCTTCGCCGACTACATGCTGGAAGGGTCACTGGCGGCGCTCGGCGCGATCGAGCAGGCGACCGGCGAGCGCGAGGTCAACGTCATCGGCTATTGCCTCGGCGGCACGCTGCTGGCCTGCACCCTGGCCTGGATGACGGCCAAGGGCGAGGCGGACCGGGTCAAGAGCGCCACCTACCTGACCACGCTGACCGACTTCACCGATCCGGGCGAGCTCGGCATCTTCGTCGACGAGGAGCAGCTGCGGACGATCGAGACGAAGATGTCCGGCAAGGGCTATCTCGAAGGCTCGGCGATGGCCACGACCTTCAACCTGCTGCGCGCCAACGACTTGATCTGGTCCTTCGTCGTCAGCAACTACCTGCTGGGCAAGGACCCCTTCCCCTTCGACCTTTTGTACTGGAACAGCGACGCGACCCGGATGCCGGCCGCGATGCACAGCTTCTACCTGCGCAACATGTATCAGGAGAACCGGCTGGCGCAGCCCGGCGGCATCACCCTGGCCGGGGTGCCGATCGACCTGACCACGGTGAAGACCCCGACCTTCATGCTGTCGACACGCGACGACCACATCGCGCCCTGGGCCTCGACCTATGCCGGGACCCAGCTGTTCGGCGGGCCGGTGCGCTTCTGCCTCAGCGCCTCGGGCCACATCGCCGGGGTGGTCAACCCGCCGGCGGCGAAGAAGTACTGCCACTGGGTCAACACGCGTACGCCGAAGACCCCGGAGGCTTGGCTCCAAGCCGCCGAGCAGGTCGAGGGCTCGTGGTGGCCGGAATGGCAGAAATGGGTCGCCCGCCACACCGGCGGCCAAGTCCCGGCCCGCCAGCCGGGCGACGGCGGGTTGTCCCCGATCGAGGACGCCCCCGGGCGCTACGTGCGGGCGACATAGGGCTCCAAACCGCTCTCTCTTAACTGTCATTGCCGGGCTTGACCCGGCAATCCAGAGGATGTCGAGACCTTCTGGATGCCCGGGTCAAGCCCGGGCATGACAAGGAGGGAGGGGGCCGGCTCCGCCTCAAGCCGCCAGCTCATCCACCGCCGCATAAGCCCGCCGCAGCTCGGCCAGGCGATCGCCTTCCAGCACCCGGTCGAGATGGATCTCGGGCCGCAGCGTGGCGGTGACGACGACGCGGTAGAGATGGGTCCACGGCCCGGCGCCGCGATGCACCACGGCGTACAGGATCTCGCGCCGCTGCGGGTCGCGCGAGTGGGGACAAAGGCGGTCGTCGAGCCGCTCGACGGTGTCGCCGGGATGGGCCAGCGGGATCGCCGCGGACTGGTATGCAGACATGAAAAACCCTCCATCGCGGTTGCGAGGAGGGCTGACGCGCGGCTTTCGACCCGTTTGGTTGCCGGTCCGGCCGCATCGCCCCTCTTGCGAGAGGCCACCACCTTGCCCGGGAGGCAGGTTGGCGTGGGCGTCAGCCCAGCTCTGGATGCGAGGCCGGGTTTAGCGCGGGCCGCGGCGCGGCGCAAGAGGGATAGAGTGCCCTTGCCTCCGCCCCCCGGATCGTCCGACCCTGGGCCGTCCTCCAGCGGCGAGCCAGCGATGTCCGATCCCTCCCGGCCGGTGCCTGATCTCTTCGCGGCGCGGCCGAACGCCTATGATCGCTTCACCCGGGCCGAATGGGCGGCGCTGCGGGCCTCGACGCCGATGGCGCTGTCCGAGGCCGAGTTGGCCGAGCTGCGCGGGCTGAACGAGCCGGTGTCGCCGGCCGATGTCGCCGACATCCTGCTGCCGCTGTCCCGCCTGCTGAACCTGCACGTCGCCGCCGCCCGCCGGCTGGACGGGGTGCAGGACGCCTTCCTCGGCCGGCCCGGCCCGCCCCCGCCCTACATCATCGGCATCGCCGGCAGCGTCGCCGTCGGCAAGAGCACCTTCGCCCGGCTGCTGCGCCTGCTGCTGTCGCGCTGGCCCGACCATCCGCGGGTCGAGCTGGTGACCACCGACGGCTTCCTGTGGCCGAAGTCGGTGCTGGAGGAGCGTGGGCTGATGCGCCGCAAGGGTTTCCCCGAGAGCTACGATCTGCGCCGCATGATCGGCTTCCTGGCCGCGGTGAAATCGGGCGGGCCGGAGGTCGAGGCGCCCGTCTATTCCCACCTCGCCTACGACATCCTGCCCGGCGCGAAGCAGGTGGTCCGCCGGCCGGACATCCTGGTCTTCGAGGGGCTTAACGTGCTGCAGGCCCCGGCCGGGGCGTCGGTCGTCACCTCCGACTTCTTCGATTTCTCGGTCTATGTCGACGCCGAGGAGGAGGACATCGCCCGCTGGTTCGTCGAGCGCCGCCTGCTGCTGCAGCGCACCGCGTTCCGGGACCCTTCCTCCTACTTCCATCACCAGCGCGACCTGCCGGAGGCCGAGGCCCGCCGCGCCGCCCGGGAGATCTGGGACCAGATCAACGGGGTGAACCTGCGCGAGAACATCCTGCCGACCCGGCAGCGCGCCCGGTTGGTGCTGCACAAGTCCGCCGATCATTCGGTCGACGCCGTCGCCCTGCGCCGGATGTAGCCATGGACCTGCGCCTCGGACCGCTGATCGGATCGGGCAAGGAGGCCGAGGTCTTCGACGCCGGCGATCGGGTGGTCAAGCTGTACCGGGCGACGGTGGCTGCGCCGAAGCTGGCGGCGCTGCACGAGGCGTCGGTGCTGGCCCTGGTCGAATCCCACGGGCTGCCGGTGCCGTCGGTCCGCGGCGTCGGGCAGGCCGACGGCCGCTGGGGCATCGCGATGACCCGGGCCGAAGGCCCGCCCCTCGCCGAAGCCATCCTCCGCGGGCCTGGCGAGGCCGTGGCCGGGCTGGAGCGGATGGTCCGGCTGCACCGGGAGATCCACGGCCGCCCGGCCACGCATCTCGCCGGCCTGAAGCCACGGCTGGCGGCGAATATCGGCCGTGCGGCCGGGATGCTGGGCCGGACCCTCGCGCGCCGGCTGCTGGACACCCTCGCCGGTCTGCCGGATGGCGACCGGCTATGCCATGGCGATTTCCATCCCTGGAACATCCTGGGCCCGCCCGGCCGCGAGGTGGTGGTCGACTGGCCCAACGCCTGCGCCGGCGATCCGGCGGCCGACGCCTGCCGCTCCTATGTGCTGATCCATCCCGCCGCGCCGGCGCTGGCCGCAGCCTATGTCGACGCGTATGCTGCCGCCGCGGGCGAGGGCCGGGACCAGATCCTGGCGTGGCTGCCCGTGGTCGCGGCCGCCCGCCTGGTGGAGGGTGTGCCGGACGAAATCAAGGCGCTGATGGCGATGGCTAGGTCGGAATCACCGCCCTGACCCCCGGCCGAATCCGCGGCAAACGGCGGGTTTCCGGCCGATTTCGTCGTCGAACTTGCCAATTCGCGCATCCTCCCCCATGTTTAGAGGGTCATTCTGGTTCGGACGGCCGGCCTGCCATGCCCTTGCGGCCGCGGATCCCTCGCCTTCCCCCGTTACCGTCTGATGCGTCGTGCGAGTTCGTGCGGCGCGACCCTTAGTTGGAGGAAAGCGATGCCGATCGGCACCGTCAAGTGGTTCAACAGCACCAAAGGCTTCGGCTTCATTCAGCCGGAGAGCGGCGGCCCGGACGTGTTCGTCCACATCTCGGCCGTTGAGCGCGCCGGCCTGCGTGGCCTGAACGAAGGCCAGCAGATTTCCTACGAGGAGCAGCGCGACCCGAAGCGCGGCAAGACCTCGGCGGAGAATCTGAAGGCCGTCTGAGCCTTCGAGCTGCAGAGCGGAACAGGAGCGCCCGCTCGTCGGGCGCTCCTTTTCTTGTGACAGACCTGCGATACTGCGGAAGCGTCGCGCCAGAGGGAGGCGGTCATGCCGTTCAAGCCGAACTACAATCAGCAGCGCAGCGAGCGCAACCGCGCCAAGGAGCAGAAGAAGCAGGAGAAGCTGCAGAAGCGCGAGGAGGAGAGCGCCCGCCGCAAGGCCGGGCTGGATGGCGACGCGCCCCAGGATGGCGACATGCCCCAGGACGGCGACACGCCCCAGGACGACCAGACCGAGTCGTCCTGACCCGAACCGTCACCGGAGTGCCACCATGGCCCGGAGCAAGAAACAATCCAATGACAGCACCTTCGTGCTGTTCAACGTCGTCTACCAGGACGGCACGCTGAGCTCGAACCGCAAGGTACCGCGCGCCGAAGCCGATGGGCTGGACGGCGAGGCCCCCGTGCGTGCGTTCATCGAGGCCCAGGACCGCAAGATCGCCGAGATGTCCGGCAATCCCCGCGGTCCGATCAAGACCATGACCCGCCTGCGCGGCCAATAGCCGACCGGCGCGGCGGCCCGAGAGCCGCCGCCTCTCCACCTCATCCCATCCACGTCGCGCTGAATTTTGCGTGGCTGCCGTCATTCAGGCGCAGATTCAGCCACTGGTCGACGAAGGCCTTGAACACCACGTCGCCGCGCGGCAGCAGATAGGCCTTCTCGGCGAAGGTGAAGGGCTGGTCCGGATGCACGGCGCACAGGCCGGGGCGCAGCTTCTGCTGCAGCCGGGTCTCGCTGGCATCGGTGATCATCACATCGGCCCGGCCGGCCAGGATCTCATCGAAGATCTTGGTGTTGTCCGGGAAGATGGTGATCTCCGCCGATTTGATTCTCTCGCGCACGAAGGCCTCGTTGGTGCCCCCTGGTGGCTCGATCACCCTGACGCCGGGCTGGTCGATCTGCTCCACCGTCTGGAATTTGTCGATAGTCTCGCACCGGGTGATCGGCGTCTTGCCGTCGACATCGATCGGGATGCTGAAGAAGGCTTGCTTCTGACGCGGCAAGCTCACGCTGATGCCGCCCATCGCCATGTCGCAGGCGCCGCCGGTGAAATCCGCCATCAGCGTCTTCCAGCTGGTCTTGACGAACTCCACCTTCACCCCGAGCGCGGCGGCCAGATCCTTGGCCATGTCGATGTCGATGCCCTCATACTCGCCCTTGGCCGGGTCGAGATAGGTGAAGGGCTTGTAGTCGCCGGTGGTGCAGACCTTCAGCACTCCGGCCTTGGCCACGGCGTCGAGCGTGTCGACGCGATCCGCCGCGGCCGCGGCGGCAGGCAGAACGAGCAGCAGAGCGGCGGCGGCAAGCAGGCGCATGATTCCTCCCGGATCTGATTCGGCTGGGATCTTAGTCGGACGAATGGGATGCCACCAACAGCCTCGTCCGCGCGGCCGGTCGCGGCTACCATCGCCGCCATGAAGCTGATCGCCTACACCATCGGCGGGACCCATCTGGAGATCCGGCCGGCCCCGGCCACGCGCGACTGGATGTCGGCGACGCCGGAAGGCTTCGCCTATCGCTGCCTGCCGCTGAACATCGCCAACGCCCATGGCTGGGAGATCCTGTGCCCGGCCCCGATCCGGGCCTGGTGGGATGGCGGCACGGCTCCGGAATCGGTGCGGGTCGAGGCGTCCGAAGACGGTGCTGCACCGGCGGTCGGGCATTTCGGCAGCGGCATCCTGACCTTCCATGTGCCGCTGCTGCTGCGCACCGAGCCGGGCTGCAACCTCTGGGTCTCCGGCCCGACCAACGCGCCGAAGGACGGCATCGCGCCGCTGACCGGGGTGGTCGAGACCGACTGGTCGCCCTATGGCTTCACCATGAACTGGCGCTTCACCCGGCCGAACCACCTGGTCGAGTTCGCCGCCGGCGAGCCCTTCTGCCTGTTCTTCCCGCTGGCGCGCGACGCGGTCGAGGCGGTCGAGCCGGAGGTCCGGCCGCTGTCCGACGACCCGGCGCTGGAGGCGCGCTACTGGGCCTTCCACCAGGGCCGCACCGATTTCCTGGCCGACCTGCCGGTGCCCGGCACCGACGCCAATGAGGCGAAGTGGCAGAAAGGCTATTACCGCGGCCTGGACACGGACGGCACCCCGGCGGCGCAACACCAGATCAAGCTGCGGCTGAAGCCGTTCAAGGAGGGGTGAACCTCAGATAGAGACAGGTCAGCCTTTTTGCGTTGCCTCTCCCGCCTGGCGGGAGAGGTCGGGCGTCCGCAGGACGACCGGGTGAGGGCTGGCCCGGGGCTCGACAAAGAACCCTCACCCGGAGACGCTTCGCGTCTCCGACCTCTCCCGCAAGCGGGAGAGGCAACGCGCATAGCTAAGCGCCAGCCCTCGTCTCCGCCGCCATCGCCCCCGCCTCGTCCCCCGCCAGCCGCAGCGCACGCGCCGTGAGGCGCCAGTTGAACGGGCTGCCGGGCTTGGCCTCGGTGCGTTCCGCCGCCAGCCCCCGCGCCAGCTCGGCCTGACCGCCGCGCAGCGCCGCCTCAACCAAAGTGAGGGCCAGCACGTCGCGCTGGGCGTGGCTGCCGCCGAAGCGGTGCGCCACCGCCCGCACCGGCGCCAGCAGCTCGACCGCCGCGGCATAGTCGCCGGCACCGAAGGCGCGCAGCGCCTGGCACACCGGCAACCCGACCGCGGCCGTCATCGCCGCATTGGTGCCGCCCGCCGCCGCGCTTCGGGCCTGCGCCGCCAGCAGCCGGTCGGCATCGGCGTCGCGGCCGGTGGAGACGAAGGCCATCATCGCGTGCATGTCGTTGAAGGCGTAATAGCCGTCCTCGGCCATCGGCGCCCAGGTCTCGGCCAGCTCGGCCCAGCGGCCGCCGGCGTCGACTCCGCGCAGATGCAGCCGCCACAGCAGCGCCGTGGCATCCAGCGTCTCCAGCGCCACCGGCGAGGGCTGCGGCCGGATCGCCTCGTCATACAGCCGCAGCACCGTCGCGGTCTCGCCGAGGTCGAGATGGTACAGCGCCAGGTGCCACCAGTTGTGGAAGGCGAACATGTTGTCCGGCGCCCAGTCGCCGGTGCGGCCGGTCAGCCAGTCGACGCCCTCGGGCAGCCGGCCCTGCATCTCCATGACATGGGCCACGGCGTGGATCGCCCAGGGATCGCGCGGCTGCAGCGCCACGGCGCGGCGGCCGGTCGCCTCGGCGGCGCGGTAGTCGCCGGTCTCCTCCAGCCCGAAGGCGTGCATGCCGAGGATGTAGCCGTAGCCCGGCACCGATTCGTCCCAGCCCGGCAGCGCCCGGGCGATGCGGTCGCGCAGCAGCTGGGTGTGGCCGAGATAGAAGTCGCCGAGATGGGCGGCCTGCAGCGCCAGCCCGTCGCGCGGCCAAGCCTCCGCCACCCGGCCCCAGGCGTCGACCGCGCCGGCGAAATCGCCGTCCAGCCAGGCCCGCAGCGCCGCGATGTGGCCGCGCTCGCGCTCATTGGCGCCGGCCGCCAGCGCCTCCGCCGCGTCGACGCTCTGGCGCAGCGGCGCCTCGGCCGCCTTCTCGGTCGCCAGCGCCATCAGCGTGCCGCGCAGGCAATGGCCCATGACGAAGCCCGGATCCTCGGCCAGCGCGGCCTCGATCTCCGCCAGTGGGTCGCGGAAATAGCTGTGCAGCCGGTCGGCCGCCGCCTCGTAGCGGTCGAGCGCGGCACGGCTGGTGGTCGAGACCGGAATGCCCCGGCTGTCGGTAAGACCCATGACCCGATCCTCTCATGCTCTGGATCAGGATAGCCTAGCCTGCCTGCCCCGCGCTGCTTGTAACCTGCGTTACCCCCGAAATGGCGAAGCCCCCGTCCGGGCGGCGGGGGCTTCGGTGCTTGTCCTTGCGGCTGTAGAGCTTGCCGGACGGGACGATCTTGTGGCCGAGCCGGCGGGCGATCAGCGCATGCGGATCGCGCCGCTTCGGCCCGGCCTTCGGTGGCACGGGCGTCTTCATCTGCCTCTCCTTTCGGGCTGGGCCGCCGTGATATGGCGCTTTGCCGGTCCAGCGCAAGGCCGCGATGCCGTCTGTCAGGAAATGTACGGAAACGCGAAACAACTGGCACCGGACAGGTGTTCATGCGACGAGTAAGCTCGTCACGAACGCCGCCGCGGACCGCTCGAGAACCGGGCCCCAGCAAAACCGAGGCACTCATCACGCGTACGAACGATTCTCCGGACTCCACCCGATCCAGCTGGTCGGCGCGGATCCGGCGCATCCGCAAGCACTATCGGCGCCACGGCCGCCGCCACCTCGCCACGGTCACGCAGGCACTGCCCCTCTATGCCCTGTATGGGGTGATGCGGGCGCTGCCGCTCGACCTCGCCTCCGCCCTCGGCGGCTGGGTCGGCCGCACCCTCGGGCCGCGCCTCGGCGCCTCGCGCCGGGCCGACGCCAATCTGCGCCTGGTGATGCCGGAGCTGTCGGCCGCCGAGCGCGGGCGCGTGATCCGCGGCATGTGGGACAATCTGGGCCGGGTGATCGCCGAGTTCCCGCATCTCGGCCAGCTGCGGCGCAGCGAGGCCCGCCGCCCCCGGCGCATCAAGGTCGAAGGGATCGAGCATTTCCTGGCCGCCCGCGACGGCGGCCGCGGCGTGGTCATGGCTATCGGCCATTTCGGCAATTGGGAGGTCGGGGCTGCCGTTGCCGCCAATCACGGCGTGCCCTTCACCGCCATCGCCCGGCCGCCGAAGAACCCGCTGGTCGGCCGGCTGCTGCACCGCATCCGCAGCTCCGTCGGCACCATCATGCTGGAAAAGCGGATGGAGGGATCGGACGCCAAGCGCGCCCTGTCGGTGCTGCGCGCCGGCGGCGTGCTCGGGATGATGGTCGACCAGCGCTACAATGGCGGGCTGAAGGTGCCGTTCATGGGCCACGACGCCATGACCTCGCCCGGCGCCGTGGCCATGGCCTACCATCTCGACTGCGCCGTGATCCCGGTCAGGATCGAGCGGCTGGCGGGCGCCCGCTACCGCGCGGTGTTCGAGCCACCGCTGGCGATGCCGCGCAGCGGCGACCGCAAGGCCGATATCGAGGCGGCGACGATCGCGCTGAACGAGGTGGTCGAGGGCTGGGTCCGCGCCCGGCCCGAGCAGTGGCTGTGGCTGCACAAGCGCTGGATGATGCCTCGCCCGCGCAAGCTGAGGCAACGCGTGCGAGCCTACAAGGCCAGCCTGGCGGCGCTCAAGGACTGAGGGCTACAGCGCCGACCCGGAATCCAGCACCACATTGGCGCGGTATTCGACGCCGAGCGCGACATAGCCCTCCGCCAGCTTGCGGTGGTGCTCGTGCTCCTCGTCGGTCAGGGCGCGCACGAACCGCGCCGGGCCGCCGGCCCAGAGCTGGCCGGCCGGCACCCGCTTGCCGGGAGTCAGCAGCGCCCCGGCCGCGACCATGGCACGGCTCTCGACCACCGCCCGGTCCATGACGCAGGCCTTCATGCCGACGAAGCTGCGGTTCTCCAGCGTGCAGGCATGGATCAGCGCCATATGGCCGATGGTGACGTCGTCGCCGATATGAGTCGGGCCGTCGGCCGAGGCGACATGGATCACCGTGCCGTCCTGGATGTTGCTGCGGGCGCCGATCCGGATCGGCTGCATGTCGCCGCGGATGACGCAGCCGAACCAGACGCTGGTGCCCGGCCCGATCTCGACATCGCCGATCACCACGGCGCCGGGCGCGATGAAGGCGTCCGGCGCGATCCGCGGCTGCTTGTTGCGATAGGGCAGAATCACCGCACCTGCGGCCATGGGGCTCAGGCCGCCTGCGACCGTGCCGGAAGCAGCCCGGCAGTCGGCGCCAGCCCCAGCGCCAGGTTCATGTTCTGCACCGCGGCACCCGACGCGCCCTTGCCGAGATTGTCGAGCTGCGCCACCAGCAGCGCCTGCGGTTCCTTGGCGTTGGCGAAGACGAACAGCCGCAGCTGGTTGGTGCCGTTCAGCGCCTCGGGCTCCAGCTCCGCCAGCGCCTCGGCATCGGCCAAGGGCGCGACCGAGACGAAGGCCTGGCCCTGGTAATGCTCGGCCAGCGCCGCATGCAGGTCGGCGGCCGAGGGCCGCTTCGGCAGCGCCCACAGCTGCAGCGGCAGCGACACCAGCATGCCCTGGGCGAAAGTCCCGACCGAGGGCACGAAGATCGGCGCATGGTTGAGGCCGGACCAGCGCTGCAGCTCCGGCACATGCTTGTGCGCCAGCTTCAGCCCATAGAGGTAGAAGGGCGGGCCCTTCTTCTCGACCTCGTAGCGGGCGATCAGGCTCTTGCCGCCGCCGGTGTAGCCGCTGACCGCGTTGACGGTCGCCGGGTGGTCCGCCGGCACCAGGCCGCGGTCGATCAGCGGCCGCAGCAGGGCGATGCCGCCGGTCGGGTAGCAGCCGGGGTTGGAGATGCGCTTGGACTTCGCCACCGCCTCGGCCTGGCCGGGCGCAAGCTCGGGGAAGCCGTAGGTCCAGCCCTCCGCGGTGCGATAGGCGGTCGAGGCGTCGATCACCCGCACATCGGGGTTCTCGACCATCGCCACCGCCTCGCGCGCGGCGTCGTCGGGCAGGCACAGGATCGCGGCGTCGACCGAGTTCAGCAGCCGCCGGCGCGCCGCCGGATCCTTGCGCTCGGCATCGGCCAGGCTGACGATTTCGACATCGGCGCGACGGGCCAGACGGTCGCGGATCTGCAGCCCCGTCGTACCAGCCTCGCCATCGATGAACACCGTCGCCGGCATCGCCTTGCCCTCGGTCAGAATGAGTCAGCGATGACTTAACACATTCCGGGGGCCGGCCGAACCGGCTTCGCCGTCATTTCCGGATTGCGTCAGACGCGCCCGGCCTTCAGCTCCCGCAGCACGGTCGAAATGCGGTCCAGCGCGGCCGGCGCGTGCTCGTAGCCATGGGTGATGCGCAGGTGATGCTCGGCGCCGAGATACACGCCCGGCGCCACCAGCACCGACGCCTCGCGGCGGATCGCGTCCGCCACCGCGACCGAGGACAGGTCGAGATGGACCCGGACGAAGCCGAGTGCCGTGGCCGCGGGCGGCACCGCCGAGACCAGGTCGGAGTTGGCACCGATCCAGCGCTCCAGCCCGGCCCAGCCGCGGCGCGACAGCTCGCGCTGCCGGGCCATCAGCCGGGTGCGGTTCGCCGGCTCCAGCGCCAGCTCGGCCAACAGCATCGACGGGCCGGCGGTGGCGATGACGACATATTCGTGCCGGCGCCATGCGTCCTCGACCAGCGCCTTCGGCCCGACCAGCCAGCCGATGCGCAGCCCGGCCAGGCCATAGGCCTTGGACAGGCTGCCGACCACCACGGTGCGCTCGTAGCTGCCCCAGAAGCTCGGCGTCTCGGTGTCGGCCAGCCGCTCGGTGCCGCGATAGACCTCGTCGACATGCAGCCAGGCGCCGGCCTTGGCCGCGATGGCCGTGATCCGCGCCACCTCCTCCGCCGTCAGGATGCTGCCGGTCGGGTTGTTCGGGTTGACGATGGCGATCATCCGGGTGCGCGGCCCGACCGCGGCCTCCAGCGCGTCGAGATCCGGCCGCCAGCCCTGGTCGGGCAGCAGCGGGAAGCTCTTCACCGTGCAGCCGAGGTTGCGGGCGATGCCCCAGACCTGGCGGTAACCCGGCTCCATCACCACCACCTCGTCGCCCGGCGACAGCAGCGTCTGGCACAGGATCTGGTTCGCCTCGGACGCCCCGGCCGTGACCAGCACCTGGTCGGCCGTGGCGCCCTGGTACAGCCCGGCGATCCGCGTCCGCAGCGCGTCGGTGCCGTTGACCTGCGGGTAGAACAGCACCTGGTCGAGCAGCCGGTCGACCGCATCCGGCCCCAGCACCTCGCGCACCGCGGCGCAGCGCACCGAACTGTCGGCGAGGTTGTACTCGACCGTGTGCTCCCACTCCGACTGCCACTGCTCGAGCTCGAAAGGCTGGAAGGTCATTGCCGCATCCCCGAAATCCGTCGCCACGCCTACTGCAATATATTACATATTGATCGGCAACAAGATGCGAATGGAGAGAGCGCCGGTGACATCGTCGCAGGAGGTGCTGCAGCGGATCGCCCAGCGGCTGCGGCAGGAGCGACAACTCCGCGGGCTGAGCCAGGCGGCGCTGGCCGAGCGCAGCGGTGTGTCGCCCCGCATGCTGGCGCTGATCGAGAAGGCCGAGACCAACCCGAGTATTGCCACGCTGGCGGAGATCGCGGCGGCGCTCGGCATCGGCTTCGGCGAGCTGGTCGGCGGCGAAGCGGCGGCCGCGGCCCGGGTGATCCCGCCCGCGGAGTTCGCGACGATGTGGCAGTCCGAGTCCGGCAGCGCCCGGCTGCTGGCCTCCGGCGGCCGGGCCGAGCTGTGGGACTGGATGCTCGAAGCCGGCACCCGCTACGAGGCCAGCCCGGACCCGGCCGGGACGGTGGAGCTGATCCAAGTGCTGGAGGGCACGCTGGTGCTGGAGGTCGACGGCACCACCCTCGCCGCCCCCACCGGCCATGCGCTGCGCCTGGCCAGCGACCGTCCCTACGCCTATCGCGCCGAGGGCGGTCCGGTGCGCTTCGTCAAGGTGGTGAGCCCGGTCGGCCGGGGCTGAGTCACACTGCCTCACCCGCGAAAGTATGCTTGCCTCGCCTGGCTTCGGCCGGCACCATGCGGGCCGCGGACCCTACCAGAGCGGCGATCGGATGACTCCATCGCGACGCAAGGCCGTGCTGGCCATCGTCGCCGGCAGCCTGCTGATGACGGCCGTGCCGGCCACCAATCCTCCGGCGCCGGAGCTGGCTGTCTCCTCGGTCCCGTCCGTTACCCCCGGCATCCCGCTCCGCCCGGACGTTCCGGCCGACATCCCGCATCTCGGCGACCACGCCTTCGCCGAGCTGCTGGCMGCGGCCGAGAGCAGCCGCGATCCGCTGCAGATGAACAAGGGCGGCTATGCCGGGCTGTTCCAGCTTGGCGAATCGGCGGCGGCGATCGCCGGCATCTATGATCCGGGCGAATCCTTGTCGACCGAGGACAGCCGCAACCGCTGGCGCGGCACCTTCCACATCCCGGGCTATCCCGGGGTCCGGTCGATCGGCGATTTCCTCGATACGCCGGCGGCCCAGATCGCGGCCTTTCGCCTGCATCTCGGCCATCTCGACCGCGAGATCGCCCAGCGCGGTTTGGACCGGCGGATCGGCGGCTATGTCGCCGGGGTGCCGATCACCTGGGATGGGTTGCGGGCCATGATGCATCTGGGCGGGCCGGACGGGACCGAGCGCTTCATCGCCACCGCCGGCGCCTACGACCCGGCCGACGACAACGGCGTGCGGATCAGCGATTACGGCCGCCGCTTCGCCGGCGTCACCGCCATCCAGCCGACCAAGCCGGCGGTGATTCCGACCGTGGCGACCACGGTGGCTGCCCCTGCCCCGGCCGGACCCGCCCGCCCGGCCGCGGTGACGCCGACCCTGGTCTCGACCACGCCCTCGCCGCGAAGACGCCCTCCGGAACGACAAAGGGGCGCCCGAAGGCGCCCCCCTGCCAACCCAAATGGGCCGAACACGAAATCCGGAGACCGGATCAGCGCTTGGAGAACTGGAAGCTCCGGCGGGCGCCGGACTTGCCGTACTTCTTGCGCTCGACCACGCGCGAGTCGCGGGTGAGGAAGCCGTGCGCCTTCAGCGCCGGGCGCAGGCCCGGCTCGTAATGCTCCAGCGCACGGCTGAGGCCGTGCCGGACCGCGCCGGCCTGGCCGGAGAGGCCGCCGCCCTTGACGGTGCAGATGACGTCGAACTGGTTCGCCCGGTCGCACACCTCGAACGGCTGCTTCAGCAGCATGCGCAGCACCGGACGGGCGAAGTAGATCTCCTGGTCGCGGCCGTTGACCGTGACCTTGCCGGTGCCCGGCTTGATCCAGACGCGGGCGACCGCGTCCTTGCGGCGGCCGGTGCCGTAGGAGCGGCCCTGGGCGTCGCGCTTCGGCTCCACCGGCGCGGCGGCCTCGGCCACGGCGCCTTCGAGGGTCGGCTTCAGATCGGAGAGGGACTGCAGATCGGCCACGGCCTTACCTCTTGTTCTTCGGATTCATGGCAGCGACGTCCAGCGCCTCGGGCTGCTGCGCCTCGTGCGGATGCGACGCACCGGCATAGACCTTGAGGTTGCCCATGACCTTACGGCCCAGCGGGCCGCGGGTGATCATGCGCTCGACCGCCTTCTCGATCACACGCTCCGGATGGGCGCCATCGAGGATCTGGCCCTTCGACCGGCCCTTGATGCCGCCGGCATAGCCG
The DNA here is from genome assembly GCF_052113205.1 of Inquilinus sp. YAF38. Classification (NCBI taxonomy): domain Bacteria; kingdom Pseudomonadati; phylum Pseudomonadota; class Alphaproteobacteria; order Rhodospirillales; family Rhodospirillaceae; genus Inquilinus; species Inquilinus sp. YAF38. The sequence continues at coordinate 34,495 of NZ_JBFRCU010000074.1, forward strand.
GTGTGCCAGTAGAAGATGCTGTCCTGGCGCTTGTTGCCGGTCAGGCGGACCTTCTCGGCATTGACGACGATGACGTTGTCGCCGGTGTCGACGTGCGGGGTGAAGATGGTCTTGTGCTTGCCGCGAAGGCGCATCGCGATGATGCTGGCGAGCCGACCGAGAACGACGCCGTCGGCGTCGACCACGATCCACTTCTTCTCCACCTCGGCGGGCTTGGCGGAATATGTCTTCATGACGGGCCCTTGATCGAGGGTCGGGAACGGATGCCGCCGGACACCCCTGGGGAGGGGCCCGGCGAGAGGCGGCTGTCTACGCGCCCAGCCTGCCCACGTCAACGGAAAAAAGCGGCGATCCGACAGTGACTTAGCGGAACGGTATTTGAATACCTTCTTCGTAAGCCGCAGGATCGCTGGCGTTCGGCACTATAGCGACAATCACGCCGCGGCGAAGCCCTGCATCACCAGCCGGACCAGGTCGGCCTGGCGATGGGTGCCGGTCTTGTCGAACACGGCCTTGAGATAGCCACGGACGGTATTGGCGCTGATGCCCCAGGCCTCCGCCAGGCCGCCGACCGTGGCGCCGGAGGCCAGGCGCGCCGCCACCTCCGCCTCCCGCACCGTCAGGCCGAAAGCGGCGATCAGGGCCCGCTCGTCGATGGACCGCGCGGCATCCGGCGCCGCGATGAAGATCGCCGCCCGCGCGGGGCCGCAGCGCCCCTCCGCCGGATCGATGGCGGTGACGGGCGCCACCGTCAGCACCAGCGGCGCCCCGCCCTCCGGATCCGACAGGCACAGCCGGGCCGAGGCCGCGGCGCCGGAGCGCGGCGAGACGGCGTCGGCCGGCCGGGTCACGATCGCGGACATCGCGCCCACCAGTTGGCGCAGGAGATTGGTCTCGGCCGGCAGCGCCGCCGTGAGCCCGGCAGAGGACAGCCGCAGGCCACGGTGCTGCCGGGCGATCTCAGCCGCACGCCGATTGACGAGATGCGGCCGGCAGTCGCGATCGACCAGGATGACGCCGCTATCCAACGCCTCCAGCACCGACCGGCTTTCAGCGACCTGCAATTCGCTTGCAGCCAGCCGCCGGCGCAGCCGCTGCGCAGCCGCGAAATGCGGCATCACCAGTTGCAGCGCCTGCAGCTCGGCCGGCGCGAAATCCCGGACCTTGGGCGGCCGGCAGACGGCGACGGTGTGCGACCGGTTCCGTCCGTGCCAGGCGAAGACGCCGGCGCGGAAGCCGTTCATCGGCCGGACGATCTCGTTGTACATCTCGGTGCGCAGGAACTCGGAATCGGCCACCAGGCTGGACGACGCCACCGTCCGTTCCGCCGGGATCGAGCGCAGCCAGGCCTCCGCCGGGCCGCCGCTTGAGGCCGCCTCGGCGAAGCGGTTCAAAGGATCGCGATCGACGCCGACACCGACGCCCGTGGCCGGCCGTCCTGCCTCCCGGGTCAGCAGCACCGCATGGTCGGCGCCGACCAGCCCGCGGACCGCTTCGAGGCCGTCCGCCCATCCCTCCGGCCGCAGGGCCGCGCCATAGATCCGCTCGACCGCATTGGAAACCGCTTCGGCCAACATGCTCGCGAATACCCCCCGGAAATCATGCGAACGCGCGAAGGGGGCCACAAGGCGAGCGAAAGATGGCAATCCTCGGGACCGGATTGTGGCAACCCGCCATAACTGGCTTGCCGGTTAGCCACGCGGCGGGATTGAATAAGTCCCGGTGGCGTGGGCCACCGGCTCACTCTCACCCACTGTCGTCGGAGCGTGGCCGAAGCTCCGAGGGTAGCGCCCTTGGCCTTGCCGCGCATCCTCTGTTCGGATGACGCCGACGCCGCCGAGCCGAGGCAAGATGATCGGGATCAACAAAGCAGACGGGACGGCTGACATGGCGATCAATGGCGACGGCGAGAAGAACATCCTGAACGGAACCGTGAACGACGACGAAATCAACGCCTATGGCGACGACGACTTCGTTCGGGGCGATTCCGGCGCCGACCTGATCAACGGCGGCTATGGCGACGACTATCTGTACGGTGACCTCGGCGACGACACGATCCATGGCGGCTACGGCAACGACGATCTCGACGGTGGCACCTCCTACGGCGACTCCAATGACGGCAACGACAAGCTCTACGGCGACTACGGCGACGACTACCTCGACGGCTACAGCGGCAACGACCAGCTCTATGGCGGCTATGGCGACGACTACATCGACGACAGGAGAGGCGATTCAGGTGTGTATTCCGGAGATGCCGGAAACGACGATATCTATATCGGCCACAATACCGCAGCCGGTCTAACGACTTACATCTACGGCGGCGGCGACGACGACCACATCCGCTCCGATGGAGACGGCACGCACTACATGGATGGCGGCTCCGGCGACGATTTCGTCTCTCGCTATGCCGTGGGCAACGACAGCCTTTACGGTGGTTCGGGCGATGACGAAATCCGCGCCGGCGAGGGGAGCGACCAGATCGACGGCGGTGACGACGAGGACAGTTGCTCCGGGGATGAAGGGAACGACACGATCGCGGGCGGCGCGGGCGACGATCGGCTCTATGGCTCGGCGGGCTTCGACCGGCTGACCGGCGGCAGCGGGGTCGACTATCTCGACGGCGGCGCCGATGGCGATGTCTATGTCGTCGGCGCGCAGGACTTCTCCCCGGCCGGCGTGTTTCTCGACGAGATCAGGGAGTATGCCGGCGGCGGCATCGACGGGATCGAAAGCTCGCTCTCGCTCTCGCTGTCGCTCGCCGGTTTCGAAGCCATCGAGAATTTGGTGCTGAAGGACGGCGGCACGGCCGTCAATCTGTCGGGCACCGGCAACGCCCTCGCCAATTCCATATCAGGCGGGGTCGGCAACAATGTGCTGTCGGGCCTGGCCGGCAACGACAGCCTTTTTGGGTTCGACGGCGACGATGTCCTGCGGGGGGGATCGGGTGCCGACCGGCTGGACGGCGGCAACGGTGCCGACATCGCGACCTATTGGGAGAGCGCCACGGGCGTCATCGCCAACCTCGCGACCGGCACAGGCGCCGGCGGCTATGCCCAAGGCGATACCTATGTCGGCGTCGAGCACATCACCGGCAGCCAGGGCGCGGACCTGCTGACCGGCAATGCCGGCGCCAACACGCTGCGCGGCGAAGGCGGCAACGACGCGCTTCGCGGCGGCGGCGGCGCGGACTCCCTGGACGGCGGCAGCGGGCTGGACACCGCCTCCTATGCGACGGCGGCCGCCGGCGTCACGGTCAACCTGGGCATCCGGGTCGGATCGTCCGGCGAGGCGCTCGGCGACGTCTACACCGGCATCGAAAACGTCACCGGCTCGACCGGCAACGACACCATCACCGGCGATGGCGGCGCCAATGTGCTGAACGGCTGGGCCGGGCGGGACACCCTGGCCGGCGGCGCCGGCGCCGATCGCTTCGCCTTCTCCGCCGCGTGGCACAGCGCCGTCGGCGCGAATGCCGACCGGATCACCGACTTCACCCGGTCGCAGGGCGACAGGATCGACCTTTCAGCCATCGACGCCAAGACCACGGCGGCCGGCGACCAGGCCTTCAGCTTCATCGGCGCGGCGGCTTTCGGCCATGTCGCCGGGCAGTTGCGCTATATCGCGTCCGGCCCCTCCACCATTATCGCCGGCGACGTGAACGGCGACGGCGCATCCGATTTCCACATCGTGCTGACGCGGGTTCTCGCACTGCAGTCGGGGGATTTCGTGCTGTAGCGGCCGATCACCCGCGCGGCGGGATCGAATAAGTCCCGGTGGCGTGGGCCACCGGCGCGTCCTCACCCTCCGAAAACAGCAGCACCTCGCCGTAAGCCAAGCGCTTGCCGAACTTGAGCAGGCGGGCCTCGGCGATCACCGGCACCAGCGCCGGGCGGCGCAGGAAATTGATTGCCATCGAGGTGGTGACCGCCAGCTCGACCCGCCCGATCCGGCTGAGCACCGCGGCGTAGAGCGCGACATCGGCCAGGCCGAACAGGGCCGGGCCGGTGATGGTGCCGCCCGGCCGCACGAAATCCTCGCGGCAGGGCATCACCAGCGTCGCCGTGCCCGCCCCCAGCGCTGCGACCGTCACGCCGAAAGCGCCGATCAGCGGCACGCCCTCGCGGATGATCGCCTCCATGGTCTCGGCCTTGATCGCCGGCTGCATCGTCCCCCTCCCTCCGGTTTCCGCCAGTAGGGCCGAGCGCGGCGGCCGCCGCAAGCCCGCAGCCGGCCGGCGTGCCGCTGCCCGGCTCTCATGTTTCGGGCGGGAACAGGCCAACGCCGGTGCAGGCCGTCAGGGCTGCGGAACGATCGGGTTGGGCGACGTCACGCCGGGCTCGGCGTTCGGATCGGCCTGGGCTTCCACTGCGGCCGTCGGGTCGCGAACCTCGAGGTTGAACTGATCGCTCGGGCTGCCCGAGGTCGAGCAGGAGGTTATGGCAAGCCCGGCCAGCATGATCGGGAGGAGCACCAGTGCCGGAGTCCGCATGATCCGAATTCCTCGATGGGATGATTGCAACGCAGAGATTGGGACGAAGGGCTTACCGACCGGCGCGGCAAGGGCGAAAGGCACGCCAGCCGCCCGTTCACGCCGGATTCTGTAGCGCCGCCAGTTCATGGCGTCCCGCAACTAGAGACCGCGCCAGGACGGACCACCATCGGACTGACATCTATCCCGGCCGACATATCGGTCGGCCGATTATCCGTAAGTATAGTTGCGCTTCCGGACGGCGCGATCACCAGCCTCGCCGCAGCGGGTACGAGGTCGTTCAAGTAAACACAATGTGCATTGCGCGATCTGCCGGACTTCGTTCATGATACGTTCCATGGAAGCCGCACCAGCAGATCTCGACGTCCAGGCCTATTGCCGCAGCCTCGCGCTGCAGCAGATCCAGATGCTCACCCGCCTGGCCGAGATCGCCATGCAGCTGGCCGAGGGCGAGGGAACCCGCGCCGTCGCGGCCCAGGCCTGCGCCGCCCAGCCCAAATCCGACGAGACCTCAGTGCAGGCGGCCCGTGCCGAGGCGCAGGAGGCCGGGCTGGCCTTCAACCGCTTCTCCCGCACCGTGCAGCGCTCCCTGGCGCTGCGCGCCCGTGCCGCCGACACCCTGTGCGCCCGCGAGAAAACCCAGGCCGCCGAGCGCGAGGCCACCCGCGAAGCCCGCCGTGACGCTCAGCGCTACCAGGTCGAGGAGACCCTGCACGCGGT